>CAZGRC010000009.1:2409-13305 GCA_964528125.1 uncultured Ruminococcus sp. | reverse complement strand
GTGTCAGTCGGTCGATATCGGCAGGTATTGTGCCGCCAAAATCGTCCGTTATCATCTGTGCGATTCCGATAAGGTCGCGCGCCTTGGTTTTGTAAAGCCCGCAGGTGCGAATATGTTCTTCGATTTTTGAAAGCGGTGCCGCCGCCATACTTTCGGCATCGGGAAATTCCGCAAAGAGGGCGGGGGTTACCATATTAACACGCGCATCGGTGCACTGCGCCGAAAGTCTGGTGGAAATCAGTAATTGAAATGCATTATCGTAATTCAGTGAACAGAGTGCGACGGGATAAAGTTTTTCAAGTCGAGATACCGTTTCGCTTACAATTTCTGTTTTACGCATGAGTGATTCCCTCAAGTTTCATATCGCCGTAGCGGATGAGTTTCAGTTTTCTCAAGCTTTCGGAGACACCGAGAGATATAAGTGCGGGTGCCGCAAAATGCATTATGAGTATGAGCAAGAGGGACACGGCGGGTGTGAATTCACCCGAAGATACCATTGTTTCATAGCACATAAACTGTCCGACAAGCCCTGCCGAGCCCATACCCGAGCCGACTGCATTGCTCACCATTCCGATCGCGGCGGACGAAACGGGTCCCAAAACGGCGCTTGCGACGATTGACGGCAACCAGATTATCGGACGGCGGACGATATTGGGCATTTGGAGCATTGAGGTTCCAAGCCCCTGTGCAATGAGACCTCCGACCTTGTTTTCTCTGTAACTGATAACGGCAAATCCAATCATATTGCAACAGCAACCAACGGTTGCCGCACCGGCGGCAAGACCTGTTAAATTCATTGCAATGCCGATTGCCGCCGACGAAATCGGAAGTGTGAGCAGTATCCCCATAACAACCGAAACCACCATACCACCGATTATCGGATGTTCCACAACACTTATGCTGACAAGTTGTCCTATCCACTGCATGGCGCGGGAGATATAAGGACCGACAAAATAGCCCGCCGCACTTCCGGTGAGTATGCAGGCAAGCGGGGTGAGTATAATATCCACGGGGGTTTTCCCCGAAATGAAATATCCTACCTCTATTGCAATGTATGCCGCAATGAATGCGCCGAGCGGCTCTCCCGGTGAACCTGCCGTGAATTTTTCCAAAGAAACGTTCGGAAATGCACCGACCATACCCGCAACTGCCGCCGAAACGGTTGTTAGAGGTGAGGCTTTCAGTTTGCAGGCAACTCCCACGCCGATACCGGCACCCGTTACGGTTTTTGCGACATTGCCCATTGAAATAAGATATGTACTGACAACATTTCCGCCGATAAGTTTACCGATTTGGCAGATTATGGTTCCGATTATAAGCGTCGAAAAAAGTCCGTATGCCATTCCGGAAAGTCCGTCGATAAAAAGACGGTTAAGATATTTTTTAATCATTTTTATGCCTCCGCAATTTTTAAACCGACGAAAGAAAACCGTTACCGTCGGCAGAATGCGACAGTTAAAGTTCTGCCGTACTGAATATTATACATCCGTTTTGCAATTTTATCAATAGTATATGACGAATTTATTTAGCAATAATATAAACATAGTATGACGGTTTCAAGTCATATTAACAAGGCGTTGTGAAAAAAATCCGTATGCGAAAAAAAGGTCGGATTTATTTTCTCTTGCCCATACATTCTTTTGCGGAGGAAAACGAGTGAAAACAGTTGCTTTTTTTGATGTTAAAACGTACGATAAAACGAGTTTTGAACGCTTTGCCGATGAAAATATAAACATTCGGTATTTTGAAAACAAACTGAATGCCGATACCGTTAGTATGGCTGCTTGCTGTGACGGGGTATGCGCATTTGTCAATGATACGATAGACCGTGCCGTTATAGACAAACTTGTCGATTACGGTGTCGGTGTGATTGCAATGCGCTGTGCGGGATATAACAATGTTGACCTCAAGGCGGCAAGCGGCAGGATAAAGATACTGCACGTGCCGTCATATTCGCCGTATGCCGTTGCAGAGCACGCAATGGGGATGATACTGACCCTAAACCGCAAACTGCACCGTGCTTATATTCGCACGCGCGACCATAATTTTTCACTTGAGGGGCTCACGGGGTTTGACCTTAACGGCAAAACTGTCGGTATAATAGGGACGGGCAAAATCGGGCAAACTTTTGCCGATATATGCAGGGGATTCGGTATGAATATACTTGGATTCGACCCGTATGAGAACAGTGAGTTTTGCGGCAGGTATGTATCTCTTGATGAACTTTTAAAGGAAAGCGATATCATTTCGTTGCATTGCCCGCTCACCAAAGAAAATTTGCACCTTATCTGTGCCGATACAATCAAAAAAATGCGCAACGGCGTTTATATTATAAACACATCGCGTGGTAAACTTATTGATACCGCCGCACTTATCGAGAACATTAAATCAGGCAGGGTGGGTGCCGCCGGACTTGATGTTTACGAAGAAGAAACATCGCTGTTTTTTGAGGATAAATCGGAGGAAATAATTCATGACGATACGCTTTCCACGCTTATCGCCATGCCGAATGTGCTTGTGACATCGCATCAGGCCTTTTTGACGCGCGAGGCGCTTGACGGTATCGCAAATGCCACAATGGAGAATCTTAAAGCGTTTTTTGCGGGTGAAAGCCTTGGAAATGAAATACTTGTAAATTAACCCCGTGTGTAGTATAATATCTGTCGGTGATTAAGAATGACAGATATGTATTTTATAAGACACTGCGAAGCGGTGGGAAATGTGAAACGGTTGATTCAGGGCGTTATTGATACCGATGTTACCGAAGTCGGTAAAAAGCAACTTGAGTATCTGGGGAAACGCTTTGACGGTATCAATATAGATGCCGTTTACGCAAGCCCTTTAAAGCGTACCTTGGCAACCGCACACGCAATTGCCGACCGCAAGGGTCTTGAAATAATAACTGACAAAGGCTTTATCGAGGCGGATTGCGGTGTGTTTGAAGGGGTGCCTTTTGAGGTGGCGTTTGCCGATCCCGCTCTTGTCGAAATGTGGAACACCCGTCCGTATGATTTTGACCCCGAAGGCGGGGAAAGTGAACGAGATGCTTATAAACGCATTTGGGAAACGGCGGTTCGCGTGGCGCGGGAAAACATAAACAAAAGCATTGCCATTGCGACACACGGCGGCGTTTTGCGCAGTCTTATTACGAGAATCAAGTTCGGCGCCATTGAGCATTTGGGCGATGTGCCATACGGTTTTAACACCGCTGTGACCTTGGTGCGTTTTGATGACAATATGAATCCGACACTTGTTTTCTTTAATGACGATTCGCATCTTCCTCCGGAATGTATTCCCGAAGAAAGTCGTGTTCCCGAAACGGTGGGTGACAGGAAATGATTATAATGTCGGTCGATTTGGGACACGCACGTACAGGTATTGCGGTGTCGGATATGGGAGAGGGGTTCGCTTTCCCGAAAGCCGTAATAACCGAGTATAATACCGAGCGGCTTATTGATAAGATTTGCGCCAGTGCCGAAGAATGCGGCGCGGAAATGATTGTTGTGGGTTTGCCGAAAAATATGGACGGTTCCAGCGGTGAGCGCGCTCGTGAATGCACCGAAATTGCCGAAAAAATCGAAAAAACAGGCGGAATAAAAACAGTTTTGTGGGATGAACGCTGTACTACCGTATCGGCACACACCTATCTTAATATGACCGATACCCGCGGAAAAAAACGGAAAGCCACGGTTGATGCCGTGGCGGCGGTGATTATTTTGGAGGATTTTCTGGCACGGCGAAAAAACGATAAAAACAGATTCGGTACGCCCGAGTAAAATGCGCGGGCGTACCGCTTAACGCGATACCATATAAAAAATTTAAAGTTTATTGCTTTTCTTCCAAAGTGCAACCGCTGTAATAGTGGAGTAAAATGTCTTTATAGTTGCTGCCCTGTTTTGCCATATAGTCGGCGCCATGCTGACTCATACCGACACCGTGCCCTCTGCCGCGTGTTTCCACCGTGAAACCGTTGCCGTTTGCCGTGATAACGAAATTCACCGACGGCAGGGAAAGGGCTTCGGCTATCTGTGCGCCGGTGAGTTCGTTGCCGCATACCTTAATGCTCAGCACTCGTCCCGATTCTGTGGTGACGGGATTTGAAAACCAATCCGAAAAATTGCCCGTGGCGTAACACAGTCCTTTCAGTTTTTCCGACATTTCATCTGCCGAAAGGGTTGCTGTGTGAAGGTAGTTCGCCTCAAGACGGTCGCCCAAACTTTCAACCGAAACAAGATAGGGAAGTGAACTTCCCCAAACATTCTTGCAACTTTCCGTCATACCCGAAGACAGCGCATGATACACCGTAAGTGCGGGCGAATTATCATAGGCGAGATATTGCCCGCTGACCGCCTTTACGGCTGAGGATATTTTTTCGGTGTATTCGGCGGCACTGTCTCCCCATTTTTTTCCCATTGCGGCACGGTCTATGTAACATTGATCCTTTTCGGGGTCGTCGGTAAGGTCATATTCGCCGTTTGCGGCGGCGCGTTTTCGAGCGGCATATGTGTATGCCGCCACAGCCTGTGCTTTAAGCGCTTCGGATTCGTAAAGCGCAGGCATTTCTGCGGCAACAACACCCGTTATATATGTGTCGCGGTCGAGGGTCACAACCTTGCCTGTTTCGCTGATAAGTATGCGAAAAACATCCTCTGAGAGCGTGTCCGTATAAGAAAAATTGTTTTTTTGCGCCGAAACCTGAACGGAATCGGAGGTCGCTTTTTTATCGCCTTTCGGCAGAGCGGCAAGCGGCAGTAGCATAAGTGCGCAGAGCACGGTAAATGCGTTGAAAATGATGTTTTTCATAAATTTTAGGCTCCTTTTTATTCTTTTGTATTGACATTTCGGCTTTCTTTGGATAAAATACTTATATGTTATGTCTATGCGGCATATCTTTATTTAATGCGCTTGAAAGTTGTGAATTGTCTGATGAGATTTAAACATATTATGTGGTTTTTTGCGGTGACGCTTTGCAGTGCAACGTTTATAAGAACCCTTCAATTATTGTTCACAATCGATGCCGAAACGGGTTTTATAAAAAGCGAATACCGCACGGTAGGCATTGTTATGACGGTTATAATCTGCGTTGCCGCATTTGCAAGTGTTGCCGTCGGTGCATCGGTAAGGCGGTGCCCGATAAAGATGCCCAAGGTGAAACCTCTGCTCGGCGTGGGGGCAATATTGCTCGGTGTGTCGGTATTGGCAGAGGTGTTTGCGCCGGCAACCGTTTCGAGTTCCAATTTATATGTTGTTATCGCACTTGAAGCTTTCGGCTTTTTTGCGGGTGCTTTTTTCATAGCATACGGTCTTAAGGCATTTGTTGATTACAAATTGCCCACGCCGCTGTTTATGATACCTGTAATATATTGGGCGATAAAACTTATTTATATGTTTATGTCGATGGCAACGCTGTCGCTTATTACGGATAATATTCTTATCTGTGCGGCATATGCTTCGTCGCTTGTTTTTATGCTTGAATTTGCAAAACTTGCCAATAAAATAAACATCGAAACCACCAGCCGTATGCTTATGGCTTCGGGTATGTGCTCAACGGTGTTTTCGTTTACGACATCCTTTCCGCGACTTGCGGTTGTTGCTACCGGAAATTCCGCAGTTCTTCACGAAAGCGTTTTTTCGGCTGTGACAATGCTTGTTACAGGCATATTCACGGTGCTTTTTATCGTATATTATTTTCGCAACAAGAATCTTTCACACCGTCATCGCAAACACGCGGCCGATTCAAAGCGGTTTATGCCTGTTGACGAAAGTAGCCAATATCAATTTTATCTCGGAAAAACGGAAACGAATAAAGACCGTTAAATTATCGCTCTGATTTCGGATATACTAAGTTAAAAGACAGAAGAAACGAACGGGAGTGCCTGATTTGGAAAAATTTGTTATATGCGGGGGAAAACCGCTTAAAGGAAGCGTTCGCATAAGCGGCGCAAAAAATGCCGCCGTTGCCATATTGCCCGCCGTCCTTTTGGCAGACAGCCCTTGCACTATTGAAAATCTTCCCGAAATATCGGATGTTTCAACAATTCTTAAAGCAATGCGCGCTCTCGGTGCGCAGATTCGTATGATAAATAAAACCACCGTGGAAATCGACCCCACAAACGTGAACTCTTTTGTTGTCTCAAAGCAGATGGCGGAGGGAATGCGCGCATCGAGCTATTTTCTCGGTGCACTGCTCGGCAGAATGGGACGCGCCTGTGTGGCACCTCCAGGAGGTTGCGATTTCGGCACCCGACCGATAGACCAGCACATTAAGGGCTTTGAAGCGCTCGGCGCAAAGGTCACTTTTGAAAACGGTATGGTTGAGGCGCGTTCTAAAAAGCTTTCAGGCAGTTCGGTTTATCTTGATGTGGTTTCGGTCGGTGCCACCATCAACATTATGTTGGCGGCGGCAAAGGTCAGAGGACTTACCGTTATTGAAAATGCCGCAAGAGAACCGCACATTGTCGATCTTGCAAATTTCCTTAATTCAATGGGTGCAAATATTATGGGGGCCGGAACCAGCGTTATAAAAATACGCGGTGTTGAGCATTTGAAAGGCACAACCTACAGCATTATTCCCGACCAGATAGAGGCGGGAACATATATGGTTGCAGCCGTTGCTACCGGCGGAGACGTAATGATTGAAAACGTCACACCGAAACATCTTGAATCGATTGCCGCAAAACTTATCGAAACGGGTGCTGTTATCGAGGAATATGATGAAGCGATCCGTGTCCGTATGAACGGCAGACCTAAACACTGCAATGTTAAGACTATGCCGCATCCAGGCTTTCCGACCGATATGCAACCGCAAATAGCAACTTTGCTTTGCGTTGCGGACGGTACGAGCATGGTTGCCGAAGGGGTTTGGGACAGCCGATTCAGATATGTTGACCAACTCACCGTTATGGGTGCGAATATTAAGGTTGACGGTAAAGTTGCGGTTATTACCGGCGTTAAAGAACTTAATTCCGCACCTGTGCGCGCGGTTGATTTAAGGGCGGGTGCCGCAATGATAATTGCGGGGCTTATGGCAAAGGGTATCACCGAAGTCGAAGAAATTGTTCACATAGACCGAGGTTACGAAAACATTGCCGAAAAGCTTACGAAACTCGGTGCGGATATAAGACGTGTAAAAATCGAACCTAAAACAGAGGTTCTGAAACAGGCATAAATTTTTATAAGCGTTATCAAAGGGGGAAGGGAAAATCTCTTCCCCGATTTTTCGGTGTGAGGTGAATTTTTTGGCAAAACTTTGTCCGCTTTTCAGCGGTTCGTCGGGTAACAGTACATACATTTCCACGTCTTCGGGCTCAATTCTTATAGATGCGGGTGCTTCCGGAAAAGCACTTGAAACGGCGCTTCAAGCGGCAGGAGGCAGTCTTTCGGATATTCTTGCCGTCGCAGTGACTCACGAACATATCGACCATATAAAAGGACTTCGGGTTTTGCTTAAAAAAACCGGTGCTGCGCTTGTTGCGACTTCCGACACGCTTGAAGTGCTCGCTCGCGAAAACCGTATTCCGTCGGAAACCGAGGTTATTTGCGCAGACTGTGGAACCGCCGGTGTCGGAGGTATTGAAATTATGCGTTTTGCCACAAGTCATGACTGTGCGGGTTCAAGCGGCTATACCGTTTCGGCAAACGGGAAAAAAATTGCCGCAGTTTGCACCGATCTCGGTGTGGTTACCGATGAAGTGCGACACGCACTTGAGGGATGTCCCGCAGTGCTTATCGAATCCAATCACGATGTCGAAATGTTGCGTCGCGGACCCTATCCCGCACATCTTAAACTTCGCATACTGTCCGAACAGGGACATCTTTCAAACAATGCCTGTGCGGCGGAATTGCCGCGTTTGCTTGAAAAGGGAACGGGCAGATTTATACTCGGACATTTAAGCCGAAATAACAATCTTCCGATGTTGGCGCTTTCAAGTGCCAAGGCAACTCTTTCCGATGTCGGTGCCGAGGCGGGACGTGATTATATGATGACCGTTGCCAAACCGTCCTCAAACGGGGTGATACCGCTATGATAAAGGTGACCTTGATAACACTCGGCAGACTGAAAGAGTCTTATTTGAGGGGTGCATCCGACGAATACCGAAAAAGGCTGTCGAGATATTGCAATCTTGATATCGTGGAACTATCTCCGGAACAGCTTCCCGATAACGCATCACCGACACTGATAGAATCGGCACTTGCAAAAGAAGCGCAGATGATATCCGCCAAAATACCGAAATGTGCCTTTGTGACGGCACTTTGTGTTGAGGGAAACCGTCTTACGAGCGAAAAATTTGCCGAACTTATCGCAAAGCATTGCAACATCGGAAAAACGCTGTGTTTTATTGTGGGAAGTTCCTACGGACTGTCGGAGGATATTAAGCGGATTGCGGATTTAAAACTTTCGGTATCTGATATGACGTTTCCGCACCAACTTTTCAGAATTATGCTGCTTGAACAGATATATCGCGGCTTTAAAATCAATGAGGGCTCCGCCTATCATAAATAAAATTAAAAAAATGCTTGACCTTTCAGGGCATATGTGGTATAATGCTACTACCTCTGAAAGGTTCTTTTTTTTTGCTGGGAACCGATTTCAATGTGGCGCCGCACACGCCGTATAGTGCTTTCCGCACCTGCCGATGTGCAGTTGCGGTACGGTAAATGCGATCCATAATGAGGGAGGCTGTAAACCTTTGCGACAGTTTTCTGTCGGGAAAGGTAAAATTATTTCCGTAAAACGGGAGGTGCCGTTATGAGAGTGAAAATCACACTCGCTTGCTCAGAGTGCAAGCAACGCAATTACAACACAATGAAAAACAAGAAAAACGATCCTGATAGGCTTGAGATGAACAAGTATTGTAGGTTCTGTAAGAAGCACACCCTACACAAAGAAACAAAGTAGGAGGTCTGAAAATGAAAACAGCTAATAAAATTTGTCAGATACTCGCGATTGTTTTGGCTCTTGCTTCACTCGTGCTTTTCTTCACCGATTTTGCAAACATTACGGTGGCGGATGAGAAAATTTCCGTTATCGGTGCGGTTCTCGGCTTCGGCGGTGACGTTGAGGTTGCAGGTAACGAATATTCTATGGCAAAATCGGCTGATATCTGGCTTTGTTTCTGGCTTACTGCTATCGGTGCCGTGCTAAGCATCGCAACCTTTAAGTCGAAAAAGTGCAGATATTTTTCACCGGCGTTCGGTCTCGGCGCAGGCATTTATATGCTTGTCATCGCTTTGAGTGATGCCGGCAAGTTCGTTGATATCCGTCCGTTGGACACACTGGGTATCTACGCGCTTGATTATGCACCGTTTGTGCTTATTACAGCGATAGCACTGTTGCTCTTTGCCGCTTTCGGTATTGCATATCTTCTTATAGATGACTATATCGAGGTTTCGGCTTCAAAGGGCGAGCGTCTGACTATCCCTAAGCGCATTGTTCGCTTCTTCCGCGATTATAAGAGCGAGGTAAAGAAAATTGTATGGCCCGGTCCCAGAGACGTTGTTAAGAACACGGTTATCGTTCTTATTATGTGCCTTATCATAGGTGTGTTTATCTGGCTTGTTGATTTGGGTCTCGGTCAGTTGCTTAAGCTCATATTGGGCGTTTAATGTCCGGACGGAGGTAAAGTATGGCTGACAAAAATAATGCAAAATGGTATGTTGTCCATACCTATTCGGGCTATGAAAACAAGGTTGCGAGCGACCTTGCGACAATGGTCGAAAGCCGCGGAATGCAGGATCTTATACAGGATATAAGAATCCCCACCGAAACCGTCACCGAAATTAAAGACGATAAAACGCGTGAGGTTGAACGCAAAATATTTCCCGGTTATGTATTGATTAAAATGATCGTCACCGATGATTCGTGGTACGTTGTCCGCAATATTCGCGGCTGTACGGGATTTGTCGGCCCCGCATCACAGCCCGTCCCCCTCACCGACAGTGAGGTTGCGGCTCTCGGCGTTGAAAAGCACAGCGTTGAGGTTAAATATGCGGTTGGCGATAACGTTAAGATTATAAGCGGACCTCTCGAGGGGTACGGCGGTGTTGTTAAAACACTTGATACCGCAAACAACAATGTTTGTGTTGTACTCTCGATGTTCGGCAGAGAAACCCCCGTTGAGCTTGAACTCGACCAGATTTCTCTTGATGATTAGTGCGACGCAAATGTCACGCTAAATGCAATTTGGAGGTGCTATTATGGCTCAGAAAATAACAGGTTATATAAAATTACAGATACCCGCAGGTAAGGCAACACCGGCTCCCCCTGTAGGTCCCGCACTCGGTCAGCACGGTGTTAATATTATGGAGTTCACAAAGGCATTTAATGAAAGAACCAAAAACGATGTAGGTCTTATCATCCCCGTAATTATTACCGTTTATGCCGACCGTTCATTCAGTTTTGTTACAAAAACTCCCCCTGCTGCCGTTCTTATTAAAAAAGCTTGCGGCATTGACAAAGCTTCGGGTGTTCCGAACAAAACTAAGGTTGCAAAGATTACAAGCGAGCAGGTAAGAAAGATCGCAGAAACCAAGATGCCCGACCTCAACGCCGCTACCATTGAAACTGCTATGAGCATGATCGCCGGTACCGCACGCAGCATGGGTATCGAGGTTGTCGATTAATTCTCCCTCGTGGGAGGAAAATTCCGATTTAACCACTTATTGGGAGGTAAATTTACACTATGAAACACGGAAAGAAATATAATGAAAGTGCAAAACTTATCGAATCGGGTAAGTTTTACGATGTAGAAGAGGCAGTAGAAGTTGCCGTTAAAACAGGAACTGCAAAGTTCGATGAAACTGTAGAAATTCACGTTCGTTTGGGCGTTGACTCTCGCCACGCAGACCAGCAGGTTCGCGGTGCGGTTGTTCTTCCAAACGGCACAGGTAAAAAGG
>CAZGRC010000009.1:0-2399 GCA_964528125.1 uncultured Ruminococcus sp. | reverse complement strand
GATATGATGGGCGTTGTCGGACGTCTCGGTAAGGTCTTGGGTCCCCGCGGTCTTATGCCTACACCTAAGGCCGGTACCGTTACCCCCGACGTTGCCAAAGCCGTTGCCGAAGCAAAGGCCGGTAAGATTGAGTACCGTCTTGACAAGACCAACATCATCCACTGCCCGATAGGTAAGGTTTCATTCGGTCCCGCAAAGTTGCAGGAAAACTTTGAAGCACTTATGGGTGCCATTGTTAAGGCAAAGCCCGCCGCTACAAAAGGTCAGTACATCAAGTCCTGCGTTATCGCAACAACAATGGGTCCCGGTGTAAAACTTAATGTAGGTAAGTTCGGCGCTTAATTGCTGAATCGGCTTGCCGAAGCGTGTTAATGTTTCGGTAGACTATAATCGTTATAATTTTAACGCCGTCCATAAAAGGGCGGCGTTATTTTCAGTATGGGAGATGTTTTTATGCTTTTGGGTTTTGATATTGGCGGCACCAAATGTGCCGTTATAACCGGAGGATTTGAAAACGGCGAGATAAATATTTATGAAAAGCAAAAGATTGCGACCGATCTTTCGGTAGAGCCCAAAGAAATGCTTGAAAGACTGATCGCCATTGCCGATAAAATGACACGGGACAAGGAAATCGAATCTATCGGTATTTCTTGCGGAGGTCCGCTTGACAGCAGGCGCGGCGTTATTTTGGGACCTCCGAATCTTATCGGATGGGACTGTGTTAAAATAACCGATATTATCGGAAAACATTTCGGTGTGTCCGCGCATCTTCAAAATGATGCCAATGCCTGTGCCCTTGCCGAGTGGAAATTCGGCGCCGGTAAGGGTTGCGAAAATATGGTTTTCCTGACCTTCGGAACCGGTCTCGGTGCAGGTCTCATATTAGACGGAAAACTTTATTCCGGCACCAATGATAATGCGGGTGAGTGCGGTCATATTCGACTTGACCGTTTCGGCCCCGTGGGTTACGGTAAATCCGGCTCTTTTGAGGGGTTTTGCAGCGGAAACGGAATTGCACAACTCGGTTACACAAAGGCGCTTGAAGCGGTTCAGCAGGGAAAGTGTCCGATGTACTTTAAATCGGGAATGAAACCTGAAGAAGTCACTGCAAAAACAATTGCCGATGCGGCAGATGCCGGCGACGAAATCGCACTTGATGTATATCACACCTGTGCAGAGTATCTCGGACGGGGACTTTCGGTGATTATCGATATTCTTAATCCAGAACGTATAGTAATCGGCAGTGTCTATGCGCGAAGTGAAAATCTTTTGCGCGACGGTGCACTGAGCACCATTGAAAAGGAAACACTCCCCGTTTCGTCGGCTTGCTGTGAGGTTGTGCCGGCAAAACTCGGTGAACAGATAGGCGATTTTGCCGCTCTCGCAACGGCGCTTATATAATTCGGAGGGATTTTTATGTTAAATGAATTGATTACACGTTATCCTGCTCTTGCAGATATAAAAGGCGATATCAAAGCGGCGGCACAGATGATTATTGATTGCTATGAAAACGGCGGGAAATTACTTATATGCGGCAACGGCGGCAGTTGCGCCGACAGTGAGCACATTGTCGGTGAACTTATGAAAGGTTTTCTTAAAAACCGTCCCCTGTCGGAAGAACAACGTGCTTCAATGAGAGCCGCCTGCCCCGATATAAGTGAAGAATGGCTTGAAAGTTTGCAGGGTTCGCTTCCCGCAATACCCCTTACATCAATAACGGGTCTTAACACTGCGTTTTGCAATGACGTTGATCCCGAACTTATGTACGCACAGTCGATAATCGGGCTCGGAAACACGGGTGACACCGTTGTTTGTATCAGTACATCAGGTAATTCGAAAAATGTTTGTGCGGCGGCAAAGGTCGCAAAGGCACTCGGACTTTTCACCGTCGGTCTCACGGGGCTCGGCGGCGGAAAACTTGCTGAGATATGCGATGTATGCATACGCGTTTCCGAAACCGAAACCTTTAAGGTTCAGGAACTTCATCTTCCCGTTTATCACTATCTTTGCGCCGAAACCGAAGCACACTTTTTTGAAAGATAGTACCGTCCCGTTTTTCTGGCAATGTATTATTTAAAATTTCATTTCAAAGTAATAAAACGTTAACAAATGAAGAGTATACTGTTTTTACAAATTTGAATTAAGGTGATTATAGGTGAGAACAAAACAGTTTAAATCAGAGTCTAAGCGACTTATGGATATGATGATAAATTCAATTTATACCCATAAGGAAATCTTTTTGCGTGAAATTATTTCAAATGCTTCCGATGCGCTTGACAAACTTTATTTTCGTTCGCTTACCGATTCCAATGTCGGTATGAATGCGGACGATTTTGAAATCCGCATAGAACTTGACAAGAATGCGAGGATAATCCGCGTCACAGACAACGGTTGCGGTA
>CAZGRC010000008.1:0-13507 GCA_964528125.1 uncultured Ruminococcus sp. | reverse complement strand
GGTTATTGCCCAAAACAGATAGAGCAGGTCAAGCGGTTCTTTAATAGCGGTACGGTATCTTACAATACTGAGTGCGCCGACCATACCGAGTGAAATGACAACGTTGGTGCTTATTGCAAGAGTTACCATTGCGGTCATAACCGACATTCCGACAAGTGTTATGGCAAAGGAACGGTTATAAACAACACCGCGGTAGAATTTATTGTAAATGAAACAGATGATTAAGCCGAAAAGCAGTGCAACTGCCAGGGCAATAATCATATTCAAAATTCCAGTATTGGAATTTGTGCCGCCGAAGGACTCAAGGAATGATTTTTTAATCACGTCTTGTATACTCATTTTAAATTTCTCCTTTGTTATTATTCCGCCGTAAAAGCAGACATATAATTTATTTTGTTACAGCATAGTGTGTATTTTGAAATTGCGCTTAATTCGAGAGCGCGGGCGGGAAGTACGTCCTTAACCAAATTCGGAAGGAATTCGGTAAATTTAACTTCCATTATCAGTTTGCCGGGGTCAAGCACATATTGAAAAGGAATGTCTTTTTCGGTGACGGCAAATCCCGGATAGGCACCGCGGACATCGCTGTCAAATGTGATTCGCACATCGCCCTCGTCCATAACATACGGTTCGCGCTCGTAATCCACATATACCTTAGGTCGCATTACCCTTGACGTACATTCGTAATAAAACTGTCGGCAAAGGGGGTTATTGTGCTCTAAAAGGAAAGAATAGTTGCCGCTCAGAATTTTTTCGGTTTCTTCGGCTGTGAGCGGTGAACTCAGCTTGGAAATATAACTGCTGCTTTTAATTTTGCATTCAAGCCTTATAAAATCATCATTCAAATCATAAAGCCGAATGCGGTATTTTTTTCGTTGATCAACGCCGTTTATTTTATCCGTATAGGCGGAATTCCAATAATCGTCAAAATAAAGACTGCGGATGCTGTATTTGCCGTTTTGCGTATGAGAATCGGGTTTTAATACGGTTTTAAGGCGTTGCTTAATCAATTCGGCATCGCCGTAATTGATTGCATATTTAAGTTCATGACGAAATTTCATACTAATCACCATATTTTTTAAAGACACAAAATACGATAAAATATCGTATCTGTTTCGGTTGCCGTCGGTATCAAAGGCGAGAAACAGGCATCTTCGGATTTTTAATGCTGCATTTACTAAATACCAAACTGAATGGTTCCGTCTGCAAGAACATTGAAACCGATAACTCCGTAACGCATAATCTCGTCCATACCTTCATATTTTTCCATTGCGGTTTGTGTCATACCACTTGAATTTTTCGAGGTCACCCGTACAAAATATTGTCCCGGAGCGAGTTTTTCCGTGAATGTCTGTGCAACACGCAGATTGTCCTGCAAACTGATCATATTCTTAAAGGTATAATCCCTTGCCAGTTCAAATTTATATGTTATCTCTTCGCTGTCAAAATCATATGAAGAATCCCATCGGAAAACGGTCTTGTCGTTTGAAAATGTGGGTTCGGCAATGTAAAACGGCATAGGACTGTCCAGACTTATTTTATACATTTCATAGTTATGTTCTATTTCATTCGGAATCATTTTCAGAATTTTTTCAAAGTCCGGCATTTTTTCGGGTGCGTATACCGCATCCGGAACAGAGGTGAGAAAGCGCCTTGTTATGTTAGCGTATTCCGATACCATATTGCCGATACGTTCTTTCGTGAGAAGTTCGCGAAGCTCGTTTACCTTATCGTCAAGTTTTTTTCTTAAACTGTCGGATTTTAAGACACGGCTGTGCAGTGTTGAACCCCAATAGTTGGAAACACCGCGCATATAGTTATAACCGTCGGGCACATTGTCATAGGCAACGTCTTCTTCATAACCCCATGCACCGTCGTTGTCCCAAGAAATGAAATACCATTTATTTCCGTTTTGCGGACTGTAAAGGTAAAAGTTTTGGCTGGTGGTATCCGTGTTTCCTGTCAGCATTTGAAATGCAAGCCATGTGAAATAGTTTTCTTCGTCAAAATATTTTTCAAGGATATCTTCTATAGGAATAGAGTAGTTATTTAAATCCTTGAGCATTGTAATTATCTTTGTGTGGTCGTCGTCACCCTTGATTTCAAGAACCTTTTCAAAGGCAATTTGGTCATATTCGGGATCGTCTTTGAGTTTTAATTCATCATATTCGAGGAACTCAAACATAGTTGCTTTGTAGAGGTGTCCGAATTCGTCAAGTCCGTGATTTCTGAGATATGCTTTGTTGACCTGCTCAACCTGAGTGTACAGACCGTAATCGACAAACTGTGCGTTTTGGTTGCCCTCGGTCAAATCCTTAACATATAACTGAACAAACTGTGTTCTGAGGCTGAAAGCGCCGGGGATGGTCTTTAACAAATCGTAACTGAGTTTGTTGCGAAAACGGACAGAATCGTAAACGTGTTTATTCAGTGCAATGGTGCGCTGTTCACGCCAATAGCCCTCGTTTTTGTTTATTTTGATTTTATATGACTTTTGTGCCGAACGCGTGCTGGTGGCACCTCTGATTTGAACAATACAGTTCGGGGCAAATTCACCGTAACCGAACGAACCCACCGTGGGACCGTTCTCGTCACCGATTTGCAATATGCCTTCTACCCTGTAGCGATCGATTCCCAATTCATCGTAGTAATAAATCGAATGGGCATTGACCTCGCTCCAAGTGTGGTTGGTGTTGTCTGCCTCGTTGCCTTGGCTGACGGTCAAATACATCACAACTATTGAGTCTTCGTCATCATTGTTATAAATTACCGATGAGTCGCTGACCTTCAGGCTGTCAATGCTGTCGGCTGTAATTTCTTCTGTGGCAGTGGTTGCCGATTTTTTTCCGCAACCTCCGAGAAGCAAAAGTATGCACAGAAGCAGGCTTAAAATCACACTTTTTTTAAGCTTCATTTTCGTTATTAACCTCCTTTTTTTCAGCAGCTTCTCTGCGACGTTGCTGAACCCTTGCAGCACGCAGTTCAAAATGATCTGCAATGCCGGTAAAGAATCCGTTGTGTGCGGTGGCAAAGAGCGGCTGGCGACTTAAAACATTATATTTAAGCCGTCTTAAATAATTACACAGTATAAGGCACGCGACGATACAAAAACACATACTTCCGATAACAAACGCTATGCCGTAAAAAGAGTTAAGCGTAAGGGCGAAAATCAATGTCAGGATATTTGTTACGGCCGCAAAAACACCAGTGCTGATAAGGGCACCGCGCATATCGGAAAAATATTGAGAAATAAGCATTATACTGTTTCCGATTGCATAAAATGCATATCCCACACAGAGCGTTCTGTAAATGCGGAGCATTTCATCGTTAAAGCCGAGCGGCAAATTCGGAAGAACAATGGTTCCTACTATAATGAAAATAAGTGTTGAGAACAGTTGTTTTAAGGCAAGATAACCGATTTCCTCGCTTAAAACGCGAATCATATTATTTTCCTGTTCGTCAATATTTTCAATCGACCCGCCGTCGTTAAACAAACCGAAATATTCTTTATATTCGGGATAGAACCGTGTTTCTACCGAAGTTGTAAAGTTGACCGTAGTAATCAGTATCGAAAAGAATGCAAATATGGCGGGAACATCATATGTAGGGGCACCGTAAAACATTCCCTGAACCTGAACACGAAGTGAACTGAACCACCACATAATCACCAAATGCCCGAATAGTCCGAGTGTTGTGAAAAATCCGACAAATATGAGTTGCGGAGTTCTGTCTATCCATTCCAAAAATCGGAAAGAGGTTCCGAAACCGTCGGGAAAGGTTTTATAGAGTATTGCAAAATACCATATCATCATAATCATATATCCGATGGTTACCGAGGAAAGAATAGCGGCGATTATTTCAATTTTAAAAACCCAGATAAAAAGAATTCCCAAAATCAGTGCCGCGAGAACCGAAGCGGAAAAAGCGATTATAATACTTCTGAAATCTTTAAGCATGGTTAAATAGTTTATTTCGGTCCAAACAACAATCAGCACCGTAAAGAAAAGCAACGCCAACACCCTGTAGAGCAGTTTGATTCCGGCAAAATGTAAAAATATGCCGTAGGGTATTGCGCCCAGAACAATCATAATCGCGATACTGCCGTAAAAAGAGGGAATGAGCACTTTATAATTCTTCTCATAAATCATATCGGCACAAAAACGTGTTGTCAGCATAGAAAAAAGAGAAGTTACAGTAAGAGAGCTTAAAAGTGTATGCGTTAAAATGGAAACAGCCAGTTCACGTGTTTGTCTGGAAGCACCGGCATATTCTGCCATAAGCATTGAAAGAAGCAAAAGAAGAAAACCCAGCAACATAGGCCCCGCACACACAACGGTTGCATATGAGTATGCTCTGATTGTGGCAATGAGTCCTTTTCGTGAAAAGAGTTTTTTTAATTCAAAACCGATTCCCGCCATTTTTTAAGCACCTCCTCATAGTTTTTGTTGTAATTTTCAACCATTTTCTCATGCTGATAATAGGTTTCGGCACGTTTTTTGCCACATACAGCCATTTCGTTGCGAATATCAGCGTTTGTGGCTAAAATCTCCATAGCATTGGAAAGCGCTTTTGAATGCATTGGCGGGACGATTATACCCGCTGCACCGATGCCGTCGTTTTCGTTGCCCTCAATCAAATTTCGGCAACAGCCGACGTCGGTTGTCACGCACGGTCTGCCCGCGGCAAACGATTCGAGAACGGCGAGCGGCTGTCCCTCCGATATACTGCTTAACACCGTGAAATCGGTTCTTTTAAAATATTCGGAAACGTTAACGTTTCCGGGCATATCGATATCGGTGATTTCAAGCTGTTTTATCAGGTCGATGCACTCCCGACGGTATTCCTCGTCATCGGTATCACCGAGAATGTGCAGACGGACATTCGGAACGCGTTGTTTCAGTGAAAAGAAAGCGTGTATCATGGTTTTAATATCTTTAATGGGATGTATTCGAACAACGGCGGTTATATCGATATATCCGTTGGGAACCTTAGGCTGTATGTTCGCAAAGTTTTCTATGCGAATACCGTTTTCGATAACCTTGCGTTTTGAGGGTTCACAGCCGAGTTCAACCTGAATATCCGAATATCTTTTAAAGAGTGCCGTAACCGAGTCGGCACGGTCATAGGCACAGTGTGCCAGCATATAAAACATATTTATCCAATGCTGACGGAATTGAGGAACGACCCATTTGGCTCGAAGTATTTCTTCTTCGCGTTCACGGGTGTATATGCCGTGTTCGGTCACAATGTAAGGTCTTTTATATTTCCAAGCACCCAGTGCGCCGAGCATACCGCCGTAACCCGTTGAGGTTGCATGATATACATCGGCTTTGGGGGGTTCTGTGCTGAGCAAATAAAGTATCGGGAGAAACATTGAACGCACGGTATGGAAAAAATCCGTGAATGTAACGTGAGGATATTCGTTTTTGCAGATGTCAAGCAGAATGTTCAAAAACTCTTCGCTCATAAGAAATGACATTACGCTTACTTTTTTTTCGTTATACATTCTGAAAAGAAGGTTCCAATCCGGCTCTTTTGCCAAAACCAATTTTTTAAGTTCGTCAATTTCACGGTTGGTAAAGGAATAATAGCTGCTTTTTGACGGTTTAAGTTTCAAGGCACTGTCCAAGAATACTTCACGTATTTCAACAACATTGCTTGGAATTTCATACTTGAAATTACCCGCATCTTCTTCTTTAGGGGCAATTACCCAAAGTACATATTCGTGTTGTGGGTTTGAAGTTATAAGTGAATGCATCCAAGAGGAAACACCGCCGCGAACATACGGATAACAACCTTCGAGTATCATACATATTCTCACTCTGTCGCCTCCGTTTCAATAATAACAGTTTCCTGAGTTGCTTTAAGCAGATAAAAATCTCCGTTTATATGTTCGATTTCGCCGCCGCTTACCTTTTTGGGTTTGCCGCTGTTGCAACGAACCATAAGGTAGGCTTCGTCGTAAAAACCGATAAGGCGCAAATTGATTTTATTTTCGGTATCTTTGCGTTGAATGGATAAACAGTCGAACCGCGCCGTTGCACGACCCGCATCGCTTCCGGTTAAATTCCGAATTCCGATTGCCGATGAATAGAGCCAGTTGCAATAATCGTCAAGATTCCCGAAAAGTTTTGCCCAGCCCTGATCGGCACCGCGGTCAACGTCCAAAACATCATCGGGGTGCATAAAATGCGAGTTTACATAGTAAATGTTTAATGCGTTTAATGCTTCCCAGCGCATATGTTCATCCAGAATGGCACCCGAAATCAAACGGGGGAATTCAATGATTCCGTCTTCGGCAATTTCAAATTCCTGATCATATTCGATTTCGCCCTCTAAGTAAAGAGAAGCAATCACCTTGATTTGCGGCAGACGGTTGTGAAGAAGTTTTCTGCCTTCATCCGAGAGAATGTTTGACGGCGGAACATAGACCGACATTGTATTGCTCGGGAACAGTTTGTTTCCGAGATCCAATGCGCGGTTTAGAGCACGAACGGCATCGTCGGCGTTTTTCCAAGGTTTATAGTCCACCTTGTTTTTAAAATCAAAGCCGTTAAAGCAAAGCGGCAGATGATTATATCCGTGAAGCCCGATTTCCCCGCCGTTGTCCAGAAGCAATGCGCCGAAATGTTTAAAGCGTTCGGTGTCGGTTTGCTGTGGGAAAGAACCGTCTACTTCTTCGGTATAATCGTCGATGAGCAGACCGGTGTATTTAATGCCGTATTTATCCGAAAGGGATAAAACATCGGGCCACCAAACGGCGGAATAAAAACTGGAAATGTTGCGGTTGTAATCGCGGCGGATATAGGTGGCGTCGCCCATAGGTACCGGTGAGGGGAAGTCGTCCAGAAAAAACGTAGAAGCGTTAATTACGGGATAAATGCAGGTGTCGTCCAAAAGGCGGTAAACCGAAGCGGTGAGTCCGCGAGTGGATTTCTCGCATAAACCGACATTCATAACGGCAAATCGACCCTCGCCGTAATCGGATTCCCATATAAGCGGAGTTTTTGCCTCATCGTCCGTAACGGCATATGTTTTTGCGCTTTCTTCCAAGCGGCAACTTATGGCGATGGTCATAGGTTCGCCCCAATGAAAGGTGTAATTATCGCCGCCGACCATAAAATTGTTTAATATGGTTATGCCGGAAAAAGTGGCGTATCCGTATCCGCCCTCCGATATTCCGATATATTTTGAAAAAAAGTTGAGTGTCGAAGAGGGAACAGGTGTTGCAAGAAACATACATCCGCCGCCGCGACCGACCCATTCCAAAAGGTCGGTCGAACGATCGTTGAGAGCATCGAGATCGTGAAAGGCGATTACGGTGTTTTGATAATTGTCAAAATTCGGAATTTCCTTTTCGGAAACGTCCACCATATCAAATCCCACGCGCATAATGTTCAGCACATTGGTTATATGTTCTTCAAAAAGGTCGTTGTTTTCCTGCGTGCTGTCTGACAAAACCAGACAGGTTTTGTCGGTTTCGCTTTTTCGCTTTTTTTCGGAAACAACAGAACTCGGCAGATCGTTTAAAAGGTTCCCCGAAACGGTGTATCTCGTGCCGAAATTGTCAAAAATCAGCAGCACCGTAACGGCGATTAAAACCGCGATTGCAGTTATGGTAATTGAGAACCGTTTTAACATTTTTTTCACTTACAGTTCCTCCGTCTGAGCAGATTTATCCCAAAATGCAAGCACGCTTTTACCGTGATTCGAGAGATAAACATTGCTGTTCTTTATATGAGAAATTATTTTTTTAATTCCTTCGCCGTTATTCATTTGCTCATACACCTTAAGCAGTGAAAGCAATGCTTCTTCGCGGTTCGGCCACTTTTTCACAGCCGTTTTGGAAAGTTCTTCCGCAGATGTATAGTTTTTCAGCGCAAGATAGTTGTCAGCGGCACAAAGAATCACATCCATATTTTCCGGTTCGTCCTTGATTTTCGCACCTAAAACCTCGGAAAATCTGTGACGGTAAAGGAAGAGAATATTATCGTCGATAAGTCCGCTTTCTATATAACTTTTCAAATGATTTATATATTTGTTTCGGTATATCGGATTGTTTTCGTCCTGACGGTAAAGTCTTTCCGACTTTTGAAGATTGTAATCGTATTCACGTTGTATTTCCATAACGGCAGTCGAGGCATAGTGCGAAACCTCAATGTCTTCGTCGGTACAGGCTTTTTGAAGCAGAGCGGTATACTGTTCGGGACTTTTTCTTAAAATATCAAGCATAAGTTGCCGCCTTGTGGCAGAGTCGTTTATCGACATTGCTTCTTCAAGCGGGATTACCATACCCTCATCTTCATCGGGAGAAATCTTTTTAATTCTTAAATCCGAATCGTCGAGGTGCATTTCTTCAAGGGTTATTTCCCGTGTTCCGGTCTTTTCGCTTCGTGAAAAATACTCTGCAAAAACGGCGCAGATAATACCGGCAATGGGGACAAGACAAATAATCGGCATTAACTGTTCGCTGAATTTCAAAATTCGGTTTCTGATGCAAATATAGATAATAATGCAAAGAAGAATATGAATAACGGCAAAAACAATCAAAACATAAGGAAGCTTCATAGTGCGCTGCCTTCCTGTTCATCGGTATTTACAGTTCCGTAGTTAAGACCGCATTTTTTTAAACGGTCAAGCACATACTGTATATTTTGGGTATTGGTTTGGCTTAAACAGAGATAAAGTTCCCCGTTTTTCCCGAGACCGAGTTCGTCAGTGTTCCTGACAAGGGAGGATATTTTATTTGCCACGGCGTTGCGATTTTCGGGGGTGGCGGATATAAGCAGCAAAACATATTCCGAAGTTCCGCTTTGTGCCATTTCCTCTTTGTTTTTAATAAGTTCGGCAAAGTATTCGTTTTTTAGAATTCGACTGCCCGATATGTATTTTTCCGTTTCGGTTTTTGAATTGTATTCAATCGCGCGGATAAGCGAAATTTTGATAAGCCCGCATACGATTTTTATTAAATTCTCGTAATAAACCGAAAGCTGCTCGTGGGTTGCCTTTTTCAGTGTTATAAGCGCTATCGGCTTATCGTCGTGATAAAGCACAGTTGCGTATTCGGGATAGCCGACCAACCGTTCGCGGTTTACCCAGACATTTTCGTCATAAAGTTCGGGAAGCATTTTGTCGAGCTCTGAAACTTTAAGGGATTTTTCGGTTATGTTGAATATTTCTTTGGAGCAGATAATAAGGCGGGCGTATTGCATATTTTCTTCACAGCGATATATGCAGACGGAATGGTTGTCGAGGACACCTTCAAGTGCGTAGAGCGCTTCAAGGAAAACGTGTTCGACGGTGTTGCTGTCTAATTTTTTGGTGATATCAAACAGTCGACCGAAACTGTCTTTATATGACATAATTTGGGTTCGGTACTGTTCTTTGTTGCTGAGCGCGCTGACATAGAACTCATTAAGCGTTACATACTTATCCTCCAAAACCGCTATTTCGTCTTTGAGGGCCGAATTGTCGTTTCTGAGTCGGTCCTTAACATATCCCGTAACCGCACCGATTAAAAAGTAGAATATATAGGGAAGCCACGTGTCGATATCAAAGGCGACCGCTTCCCATTTGGAATGGGTGCTGATTGTGAACGACAAAAGCGAAATGCTTGCCAGAGCAGAGGCGGCAAGACCCGTTTTCATTCCGTGAATAGTTCCGAGGACAACTATGTATAACAATCTGAAATCGATATAGTTGAACTGTACCATGGTCGATGTTATTTTCAGCAAAAGCTCCATAATCAAAAAACCGATTATAATTTCAAAAAGCTTTACCAAAAACGAATGTGTGGAAAAAAGCGATTTCAGTTTTGCCTTGAATCCGACCTTTTCAGCGGCGGCATTTTCATCCGATTCTTTGACCAATTCCGGCAGTTCACTTTTCAGTCGTGTGAGCGGTATCCAGTCATATTCTCGCTTAACCGCATTTCCGTCAAAATCGGAATCGGCGGTCACGGGGTAGGTGGTGTACGAAAGACGGGCTGTTGAAAATTCTTTCTTAAGCAGTTCTCCGAGTTCGTTGAATGTAAATATATCGGCGGAAGGAATGTCGAGTTCGTCGTAAACCAGGGTCCAGCTTTCGCATATACGAAGCAAAATTTCGCCCAAATCGCGTTCGGAAATAAATCCGCAACGCTGGTCTTTGGCACCGTAAAGATTGACGGTGCCAGAAGAGCGTGCCTGCAAAATCGCATTTCCGATTACCGATTTTGATTCACCGTAGCCGTATATTGAGGGAACGTTGCACTTGATAATTGACATTCCCTTTGATTTTCTGTAGAAATCACAAAGATTATCCAATGCTTCAAAAAGCATAACAAGGTCATGTTCGGGTATTCTGTTGCTTTGAATACCGCAGTGCTTCGGTTGCAAATAAACAATTTGGTTTATTTCGTGGTTTGCGCAAATTTTCAAAAGATTTTCAAGATCCTGGTATTCGCTGTAGCAGGGTTCTTTTTGGTAGAGCCCTTGAGAAAAGAATAATACTATGTTAAAATTGTGAGAATTGAAAATTCTTTCAAATTCATATGATGACGGCGAAATGCCAAACGGCGTTATTTTTTTGCCTAAAAGTTCGGTGTTCATATCGCTTGAAGCAAATGCGATATTATGTCCGCCGTCGAGTAGTGAGCGGGCAATGTTATCGGTTAAATATGACAGACAACCTGTGAATAATATGTCCATTTTTTATCCCCTTTCTTCGGTGTTGCCGTTTGAATTCAAAACACAGTCGGCAGAATACAGCTCAAAGATTTTATCCTTTGCGCTTACAAATGCATCGACAACATCCTTGTCAAAATAGTCCGTGCTGTGGCTGTTTATATATGAAACGGCATCGTCAAAACTCCAAGAGTCTTTATAGCTCCGCTTTGAAACCAAGGCGTCAAAAACATCTGCGACAGCCACTATTTTGGCGGGAAGCGATATTTCGACGCCATTCAACCCCATATATCCGCTGCCGTCGATGTGCTCGTGATGTTCCTTTGCGACAAGCGCCGCCATTTTGAAAAAGCTGTCGTCGCTGTCAAGTAATTTATAACCGTAAAAAATATGTTTTTTGATTTTATTGAATTCTTCCTCGGTCAGTCTTTCGCTTTTGAAAAGAATGTGTTCGGGAATACAAATTTTGCCGATATCGTGAAGTGCGGCGGCTTTGGAAATTTCGTCCGAAACTTTTTTGCTCATCCCCATATAGGAGCCGATAATCCTGCTGTATTCCGAAACATTTAACGAATGTCTTTCACGGATATAAACTTTATTTATTATCATCTTGTTGAATGCGGTGAGCGCGGCAAGACTGTTGTCGGGAATGTTGAGATTTGCGGGAATAATATTCGATTCGAAACTGCCATCTTCAAAATCCAAGAGAAGTTCATTTTTGTTAAAGTAATATTTTGCAACGGCCTCGTTTGTTCCGCCGTGAGTTGTAATTGAATTGGAAAGAGCGTTTTCGGGCGTTTTTTCTTTGATGCTTTGATTGAAAAGTGGAATCGCATTGCAAAGGCAACAGAGAAAAACAGTGATTATAAACGTTAGAGGTTGCCATATGACCTTTTGAAGAGAGATTGCCAGCCAAAACAGCAGATTTATGCACCAAAAAACAAGTTCCGTTGCAAAATAAATATCCGAAATCGGCTTCGGCTGCTTTGAAAAGGTTCTTATTACAAACAAAAGATTTATTGCCTGTAAAAACACACCCGAATACAAAAGAAAGAAGAAAAAGACGTTTTTTCCAATGAATATAATACAAAGAGAATATAAAATATTGACCGATAATATCGCTTCCGATTTGGCTTTCAGTTCGTTGAATCTTATTGAAAACGCAATGAGATTTAATATCGGTATCAGCAAATACAAAAACAGTTTAACGTTAAACAAAAAATTTGTTTGCACCGGTACGGGATGATATTCCAAAACAAAAATCAGTGCGGCAATAAAAGAGGAGAAAACAGTCAGGAGAACGGGAGAACGCGCTTTGACGTTCTTAGAAGCAATGCACAGAAACAATGCGATAACAGCCACGACCGACAGCGCGGATATGATGTAAAAAAACGCGAAGGGAATGTTTGAAACGGAAAAAACGGTTTCGTCGGTGGACATAATCTTAATGTCTAAATTATCGGAAAGCGGCGAATAAATTAAAATTTCAACGGTGCCGCCGGACATATCTTTTTCAAGCGGAACCGTTATGTAGGATGAGCCCGAAAACCTTTTCCCCGAAATATTATTGAAAATTTCTTTTCCCACAACGGTAATTTTTGCCGTTCCGTTTAATGAATGAAGAACCAGTTTGTTATGGGGGACATCGGGCAGAGCGGCTTTTATATAAAGATACTTATCCGCATATGCGTATTTAATATCATTTACGCTGTTTGCGGGTTCCAAATGAATTTCGGACGAAACTATTTTATCGCGCGACGTGAAACAATACTGTATATGCTCCAAATCGGTTGAGTGGTTTTCGTTTTTTAGCGAAAACCGGAATATATAGTAACAAAAGAAGATAATTATAAGATACGAAATCATAAGAAATACTTTTTTTTGATTAAAAAAATATCCATGATTATGTAATGACATAATTATCTTCCTTTTGTTCGTTTATTAAATGATATTGCGTATATTTACCTTTTGAGATATATTCATCTCGCCTTTTCGGTCATCGGGCAGGCGCTGTTCGGAAACGGTAATTCCGACAGGCTGATTTTTAAATTCGGATTCGTCGTGAATCATCTGCGGTTCGTCGGCGGTTTTACGTTCGTTTAATTTTTTAATCGCTTCGATAATGAGAGATTTGTTTTCACTTTCGGGTTCCGCCTCTGCTTTGACCTGTGACTCTTGTTGCTCAAGAACCGTGTTTGAAGAATTATCTTCTGTGTCGAAGTCCTTGTCGAGTTCCGAAAGCAAGGTATACAAACTGTTTTCTATCTTAGCTTTGCTTTTGGCAATTTCGGAAATTTGACCGTCAAAGTCGTTGTGTGTGCTTTCCATATCGCCGTACACTTTAAGAACATAATCGGCATAGGATATAAACGATTCCCTGCTTTCGTTTCGTTTTGCATCAAGCAGAGCGGACAATTCAGCGAGGCGCTTTTCGTATGTTTTCCATTCAAACCAAAAATCATTGAGAAAGCTTTCAAGTGATTCTTTGGCTTTTTGCTTGGAAGTATGTATATCGGAATAGGCAAGTTTGCAAATGTTTCCGATGTTTTCAAACGGTTCGTTTGCGGCGGCTTTTTCCGAAACTTCGTTGATACGTTGAGTCAATTCTGCATTTCGTGCGTTCAACTCTTTGTTGGCATTTTCAGCCTGTGCAAGTTTTTCGCGCAGTTCGGCAACCGTTCCGTCCTGCTCGGCGTTTAGGACATCGGCGGGAAGAATGCTTGCTTCTTCAAGTTCGGTTTTGGCTTTGTTAAGTTCGGCGGTTAGTTGTTTCACCTGACGCTCAAGCTTGATGGTTTGTGATTCGAAATAGCAAATGCTTTCGTCAACCTCCTGTATATTGT
>CAZGRC010000007.1:0-13970 GCA_964528125.1 uncultured Ruminococcus sp. | reverse complement strand
GTTATACTCTATCCCAGAACCGTGGGTTCAATTTCTTAAAATAAGAGGTTTTTTCTATGAAATACACATCAAAACTCGATGTGCTGACTACTCAGCAGGCAATAAAATATCTTCGCCGCACGTTTGAGGACGAACTTTCCGGTGCGCTTGATCTCACCCGTGTTTCCGCTCCGCTTTTTGTGAAACGCGGCAGCGGCATAAACGACGATTTAAACGGCGTTGAGCGTCCTGTGAGTTTTGATATTCTCGACGGCGGAACCGAAGTTGAGGTTGTTCACAGTCTTGCCAAATGGAAACGTATGGCGCTGGCAAAATACGGTGTGGGTATGCACAAGGGTATATATACCGATATGAATGCGATTCGTCGTGACGAAAAGTGCGACAGCATACATTCGCTTTATGTTGACCAGTGGGACTGGGAAAAGGTTATCTGTGCAGAGGACAGAAACGAAAAATATCTTAAAGAAACCGTTCGCAAAATTTATGCCGCGGTTTATAAAACGGCGGAATTGTTGGAGGATTACTATCCTCAACTCGACAACTATCTGCCGCGTGACATCGCCTTTGTCACAACATATGAGTTGGAAGAAAAATATCCCGAACTCACCCCCAAAGAACGTGAAAACGCCGCCGCCGAGGAATACGGTGCGGTATTCCTTATGCAGATAGGGGACAAACTTAAAAACGGTCAAAAACACGATGGTCGTGCACCGGATTATGACGATTGGAAGTTGAACGGAGATATTCTTATTTACAACCGTGTCACCGAAGCCGCATTTGAAATTTCGTCTATGGGAATAAGGGTTGACAGGGAAAGTTTGCTTGCTCAACTTGAAAAGGAAAATGCTTTGGATCGCCTTGAGCTGCCTTTCCATAAGGCACTCTTAAACGGTGAGCTTCCGCTGTGTATAGGCGGCGGAATCGGTCAGTCAAGGCTTTGTATGCTGTTGCTTCAAAAGGCGCATATAGGCGAAGTTCATGCTTCGGTTTGGCCGCAAAGCGAAATTGAGCGTTGCAGTGCGCTCGGTATAAAACTTTTGTGAGGAAAAAATTATGCGTATCGTAATTAAGATAGGCACTTCCACATTGGCACACAAAACAGGGCTTTTGAATATTCGACGCGTGGAAGAAATGTGCCGTGTTATGAGTGACCTTAAAAATGCCGGTCACGAACTGATTTTGGTGTCCTCCGGCGCTATCGGTATGGGTGTGGGCAAACTGTCGCTCGGCGGCAAACCCTCGGATGTTCCGACAAGACAGGCTGCGGCGGCTGTGGGTCAGTGTGAACTGATGTATACATACGATAAACTTTTTTCGGAATACAACCACACGGTGGCGCAAATTCTTGTTACAAGTGAGGATATCGGTCATAACGAGCGTCGCAAAAACTTTCACAACACGCTTTACAGATTGCTTGAACTGGGTGCACTTCCGATAATCAACGAAAACGATACCGTTGCCACGCAGGAAATCGTTATCGGAGATAACGACACTCTCGGGGCAGAGGTGGCAACGGCGATTGATGCCGATTTGCTGATTCTGCTTTCGGATATTGACGGGCTTTATACCGCAGATCCCAGAAAAAGCGCCGATGCGCACCTTATATCCGCAGTGGAAGAAATAACTCCCGAACTTGAGGCAATGACGGGCGGTGCGGGTTCGGCGCTCGGCACAGGCGGTATGCAAACAAAACTGCACGCCGCGCGCATTGCAACGGCAAGCGGGGTTGAAATGGTTATTGCAAACGGAAGTAATCCGAATGTCCTTTACGATATAGTTGAGGGCAAGAATGTCGGCACACGGTTTAAAAGGAAAGAAAACAATGACTGACACAAAAGATATTTTAATTCGCGCGCGAAACGCAAAACAGCGCGCAATGCTTCTTACAACAGAAGAAAAAAACAAGGCGCTTTTTAAAATGGCGGATTCTCTTATCGCATCTGCCGATTCCGTTCTTGCCGCAAACACCGACGATCTTAATGCGGCTCGCGGTACCGTTTCGGAAGTAATGATTGACCGCCTTGCCCTTTCGCACGAACGCATTTCGGCGATGGCACAGGGTATACGCGATGTGGCGGCACTTGCCGATCCTGTAGGGCGCGTGCTTGAAAGCAAGACCCGTAATGACGGACTTTTAATACAAAAGATTTCCGTGCCGATGGGCGTTGTCGCAATAATATATGAAAGCCGTCCAAATGTAACTTCAGATGCGGCGGCACTTGCCCTTAAATCGGGTAATGTGTGTGTGCTTCGCGGAGGAAAGGAAGCTTTTCGCACATCTTTTGCCATAACCGAGGCACTGCGAAAAGGCGTTGCCGAAAGCGGCCTTGATCCTGACCTTATAAATATTGTCGAAGACACCACGCGTGAGAGCGCAAATCAACTTATGCGCGCTGTGGGTTATGTGGATCTGCTGATACCGCGTGGCGGTGCGGGGCTGATAAACGCCTGTGTTGAAAATGCGCGCGTTCCCTGTATTCAAACAGGCACGGGTATCTGCCATATTTATGTTGACAAATCCGCTGACCTTGAAAAAGCGGTAAAAATAGTTGAAAACGCAAAAATGAGCCGTCCTTCGGTGTGCAACGCGGCGGAGGTATGTCTGGTTCACCGCGACGTGGCAAACGATTTTTTGCCGATGCTTAAATCACGTCTTTGCGATTCTTCGCGTGAGCATACGGCACAGCTTCGCTGTGATTCGCGTGCCGGTGCGGTAATTGGCGGCACAGCGGCACAGGACAGCGATTTTGATACCGAATTTTTGGATTATATACTTGCCGTGAAGGTTGTTGATAATCTTTCGGGTGCGGTTGCACACATTGCCGCGCATTCGACCCACCACAGTGATGCTATTGTAACCGAAGACAGCGCGGCGGCAAAAATTTTCACCGCATCGGTTGACAGTTCCGCCGTTTATGTAAACGCGTCCACACGCTTCACCGACGGCGGCGAATTCGGTCTCGGATGTGAGATGGGTATTTCTACCCAAAAACTTCACGCACGCGGTCCTATGGGGCTTTGTGAACTTAATACCTATAAATATATCATAATCGGAAACGGTCACACAAGGTGATGTCGGCACAGAAAGTGTGCGACATCATATAACCGGAGATTTTACAAACTATTTATGTCGAAAACGGCAGAACGGAGATTATCTTATGAGTAATATGTGTTTTGGGTTTATAGGTGCGGGAAATATGGGCGGAACACTTGCCCGTGCATCGGCGAAAACAAACTGCGGCAATATTTTTCTTTCCGACCGTGACGTTGATAAGGTTTCCGCACTGGCACGGGATATCGGTGCAACGGTTTCGCAAAACAGCGCAATCGCGGAAAGTTGTGACTGCATATTTTTAGGTGTGAAACCGCAGGTTTTGTCAGCGGTTCTCGGTGAAATAGAACCTGTCTTATCGTCCCGTGAGGTAAAACCTTTGCTTATCAGTATGGCGGCGGGAATATCACTTGCCGATATTGAAAATTCGGTTAAAGACTGCCCCGTAATACGCATTATGCCCAACACGCCGGCTGTTGTGGGCGAGGGTATGATTCTTTACTGTGCAAATGCCCTTGTGAGCGATGAGAATCTCGCTGATTTCAGAAAATCTATGTCTGAGGCAGGAAAACTTGACTGCATTGCCGAGCCGCTTATTGATGCGGCGGGTTGTGTTTCGGGTTGCGGTCCTGCGTTTGCATATATGTTTATACAGTCACTTGCCGACGGCGGTGTAAAATGCGGTATGCCGCGTGATAAAGCGCTTTTGTATGCAGCACAGACATTGCTCGGCGCCGCAAAAACGGTGATTGAAACAGCCAAACATCCGGAACTTTTGAAGGATGAGGTGTGTTCACCCGGCGGCACCACCATTGCGGGCGTTCACGCGCTTGAAAGCGGCGCTTTTCGTGCCGATGTTATGAACGCGGTTATATCTTCATATAACCGTACACTTGAATTTAAAGACTGAAAGGTCTATAAACGGAGGTTATATTTATGTTGGTTTCATGTCCTATAGAATGTATTGAAAACCGTCTCGGCGGTACAGACAAGGCGATTGAAATGCTGGCAAATGCGGGCTTTGATGCTTATGACATCTCGCTGTGCAACGTCGCAATAAACAACGCCCATTGGCTTAACCGCGAGGACTGGCGTGAAGAGGTTGCGCGCTTAAAGGCGGTTGCCGATAACGCGGGGATAGTTTGCAATCAGTCGCACGCACCTTTCCCGTCAAGTGTGGGCGACCCCGAAAAGGATGCGCATATATTTGACTGCATTATCCGTTCGATGGAAGCGGCGGCAATGCTCGGTGCAAAAATTATCGTGGTACATCCGAAACAGCACCTTAAGTATGCCGAACACGCCGCAGAACTCCGAGAAATGAATATTGAGTTTTACAAAAAACTTATTCCTTACTGCGAAAAGTTCGGAATTAAGGTTGCGGCCGAGAATATGTGGCAGGAAAACAGTTTGGTAAGGCAACCGATAGACAGTACCTGCTCGCGCGCACCGGAATTCTGTGATTATATCGATTCTGTCGGAAGTGAGTGGATTGTTGCCTGTCTTGATTTGGGTCATACACTTCTTGTAAGTGCCGATAACGGCGAATTTATTCGCAAACTCGGTAAAGACAGACTTAAAGCGCTTCACGTGCACGATGTATCTTATTCAAGGGATGAACACACATTGCCGTATCTGCTTAATAATGATTTTAAAGCTATAACAGAAGCTCTTTGTGAAATCGGTTATGACGGCGATATAACTTTTGAGGCAAACAATTTCTACAGAAAATTCCCCGATTCTCTGATTCCTGCCTGTGCGCGCTTTATGTGCGAAGTGGGCAGACAACTTGCCGCGGCGGCACAGGGAAAATAAATTCACATAGTTTGATTATAAACAAAGAAAAAGTCTTTCTTCGCGAAAGGCTTTTTCTTTTGTGCTTTTTTCACCCTAAAAAGAACTTTTTCGCGCCCTTGCTTTGACAAATTCCGCGCGGTATGCGTACTATAATTGATACAGGCGGTACTTTTAAATTGAAATACATAATTTTCGGCGGTGATTATTTTGAAGGAATTTGTGAAAATATCGGCGGCAAATGCCGAACGGCGGCGCGGTGAAGTAGTTTATGCCGCACTTACTCATATTGCAGCGGCATTTATGGGATTTGCGGGTTCGCGTGCGGTGGTTTTCGGAAATCTTTTGCCGTTTGGACTTTCGGTGGTGGCGGGTGCGCCGCAAATGTATACACCGGCGGTTGCCATAGGCGTTTTTGCGGGATATTTCATACCTGCGGTGGGTAACGGCGGATTCAGATATATTGCGGCAATGCTGGCTATACTTGCCATAAAACTGTTGCTTGGCGGGTATAAAAAAATAGTGACACGCCCCTTGTTTTTAAGTTTTATCTGTCTGCTGGCAAATCTGCTTACATCGGCGGTCACACTGGCAAATACACCCTTTGCCGTAATTGACCTTATTGCCGAAACTCTGCTGGCGGCAGGTGCTGCGTTTTTTGTGTGCAGGACAAGCAATTCGACGGACAGGTTTTCGGTAGGGCTCTCGGGTGATGAACTGGCAAATCTGCTTATTGTGGCAAGCATACTTCTGGCGGGGCTTTCTGGTATAACGCTTTACAGTATCTCGCTCGGCAGAATACTCGGCATTGCGCTGTTGCTGACAAGTGCGAAATACGGCGGTACACTGGCGGGTTCGGTCAGCGGAACGGTTGTCTCGTTCTGTGCGGCGCTTACGGGCGCACCGACGGTAACATATACCCTTTATGCGTTCGGCGGACTTATGGCAGGTGTCTTTTCAACATTCGGGCGTTATGCTCAAATTTGCGCTGTCTGTGCGGCGGGATTCCTATGCTCTGCCGCCGACGGCTTTTCAACCCACGTGGCGCCTATTATGGTGGAAATAATATTGGCATCAGTTCTGTTTTTGTCGTTGCCCAGAGGTGCGGGAATACATCTTGGTAAACTTTTTTCCTGCTGTCCGCGAGTGGCAACGCCGACAGGGGTTAAAAAAGCTCTTACAATGCGGCTTAATATGGCTTCAAGTGCGCTTAATGACGTTTCCAAAACGGTGGAACAGGTTTCGGGCGAACTGTCCCGCATAAATGCGCCGGATTTCGGTCAGGTGCTTTCTAAAATCGAGGAGGACGGTTGCGCCGGATGTACGCGCCGTATTCATTGCTGGGAGCACAAGCGTGATGACACCGTTGCGGCAATTCTTCAAATGACACACGCCGTAAAAGACGGTGAGTTTATTCCGTCGGCAACCGCTACCGAAGAATTTAAGGGTCGCTGTTCAAGACTTCCGCGCATAGGTGAAGCGGTTTTCAGGCATTATTCTGACTATGCCGCGCGAATGTCCGCAGAAAGTCGGCTTGATGAAGTGCGTTCGGTAGTGTCGGATCAGTTTGACGGCATTTCGGATATGCTTTGTGACCTCGCCGCCGATTTTGATAACGATGAACGCTTTGACAATTCTGCGGCGCTTGCCGCCGCTTCGGCACTAAAAAATCTTAATATCCGTATAGAAGAGTGTTGCAGTCGTATTGACCGCTACGGCAGAATGACCCTTGAACTGAAACTTAAAAAGAACAAGGAAACCGTGCTTAACCGACTTCACATAATGAAGGTTCTTTCTCTTGCCTGCGAGCGGGATTTCGATATACCGAATATAAGTGAAGCCGACGGAGAGGTTTATATAACCGTAAGCGAACACACCGCTTTTTCGGTTGATATCGGTGTTGCACAGTCGAGTGCATCTGGTGCCGCCCTTTGCGGGGATGCTTATAACTATTTCAACGACGGCAAGGGACATTTTATAATGCTTCTCAGTGACGGTATGGGGACGGGAGGTCGTGCTGCGGTTGACGGTGCAATGGCATCGGGGCTTATGTCACGGCTTTTGCGGGCGGGTTTTGGTTATGACTGTTCGCTCAGAATTCTCAATTCTTCCATGCTCTTTAAATCGACCGACGAATCGCTTGCCACAATGGATATTGCAGGTATAGATCTTTACACCGGAATGACCGAACTTTATAAAGCGGGTGCCGCGCCGACACTTGTTAGGCGTTCGGGGCGTTCGGGTAAAGCGGAAAGCACCTCACTGCCTGTTGGAATTTTACGAGATATATCGTTTGACCGCGCCGCAATTAAACTTAAAGTAGGGGATATACTTCTGCTCATAAGCGACGGTGCCGTGTCGGACGGCACCGAGTGGATACGGAAGGAACTTGAAATGTGGAGGGACGGCAGCGCCGAAGACCTGGCAGAGAGAATATTAAACGGTGCCAAACGCCGCCTTGCGGATAAACGTCAGGATGATATAACCGTTATGGCTGCAATAATAGAAAAGTCTCCCTGACAGTCATGGCGAAAAATATTTATTTGAATTTTTGGACTGATAAAAACAAATCACAGCACCACGGCTTAATGCTTTGACGGCATTGGGAGGGGTGCTGTTTTTAATACAATTAGAATAATATTTTATATTTTTTTGATTATTGGCATAATACCGTTATCGGTGATATCGATTACGGCGTAACTGTTATAGCTGTCGCGGGATGCCGAAACCGAACCCGGATTCACAATATACACACCACCGTCATATGATATACGGGAAATGTGGGTGTGACCGTAAAGCGCTATGGTACAGTTGTTGTCGAGAGCCGTGTTTTTAAGGCGTTCTGTGCCGTATTTCACACCGAGTGTGTGCCCGTGGGTATAAAATATTCGGGTGTTGCCCACGGTGGCAATGTCGGATGAGCGGTAACTTGAAGCGAAATCGCAGTTTCCCGACACAATGTGAAAATCTCTGTCGGTATACAGGTATACAAAGTCCTTAATGTCCGAAGTGACATCGCCCAAAAAGAAGATATCGCGGGCATCGGGTTCAAGTTTAATTATTTTTTCAACCAAATCTCCTCTTTTGTGGGAATCCGAAATAACAAGAATTCTCATAACATACCTCTGTTCAGCATAAATTTAATAAAAAGGGGGCAAAGAATATGAATAATAACAAAGACAAACTTGCACAGGACATTGTGCGGGCATCGGGCGGAAAAATAAGTGCGGATGCCGCAAAACAGGCGGCAGGCGGCGATGTCTCCAAGTTGGTTGAAGCGCTTAACCCGCAAGACAGGGCAAAACTTACCGCTCTGCTATCCGACGAAAAAGCCACAAAGCAACTGCTTTCTTCCGATGCGGCAAAAACAATGATGAAAATGCTTTTCGGAAAATAGCGGAAACGGGGAAAGAAAATGGACGAACTGAGCGAAAAATTGGTGGGACTTTTAAACGATCCCGATACTATGGCGCGTGTAAGGCAGATGGCGCAGGGGCTGTTTTCGAGCGAAAATGCCGCTTCGCAACCCGAAACACCCGCCGTGACGGGTGCTATGCCGAGTGCCGAGGAACTCGGCAAAATAATGAGCGTTATGTCTAAACTGAACAGTGTGGGGAACGATTCTCGGCAGGCGCTTTTATTGGCGCTTAAACCGCATTTGAGTGAGCCCCGCCGAGAAAAGGTTGATAACGCTGTAAAAATACTGAAACTGTTGGAGCTTTTGCCGCTTATTAAAGAAATGAACGGCGGCAGTCTGCTTTAAACGGTAGGAGCGGGTGAAATGGACGAAAAAGAATTTATGCGCCAGCAAGCCGCTGCGACCGAGCGTATGCGGCGTATGCACGAGCGTTCGCAGTTTAAGGAGGATCTGCATACAATGCCGCCCACTCCCGATTTTGTAAGGGTTGGCGGGAAAGACACCTCCCGCCAACGTCCCGAACATTCGGAGCCGACCGCGGGCGCGGCACAAAACAGAAACGGAAATGCGGCAAAAAAATCGAATATTCCCGCGTTTTCGGGAGAAAACTTTTTAACCGCACAACTGAGGGAGCCCGACACTGCACTTATTCTCGGGCTGTTATTACTGCTTTTCAGCGAGAATGCCGACCGACGACTTCTTTTTGCGCTGTTGTATATTTTGATGTAAAATTTTAATACTTTTACACTTGATTTTTACAATACGGCACAGCACAAATTTTTGTGAATTTCAAGTTACAAAGCGGTTACAAAATTCGGGTATTTTCGCGTAAATTTGGGTTTTATGTAAACTTGGACAACCGCTGAAATTATTCACTTTATCCACCGCTTATTCCACCGTTTTTAACCTATCAGAGCGAAAAAATGCGGATTTCACACCAAAAAACGGTGGATAACTCTGTGGATAAGTTGAAAAACCCGTTGTCTGCAAATAATTTGAATATTTTATTATGTAAATTTAAAAAGTCGGAATTTTATGTGTCGTCTATACATAAAAACAAAGACGATTTTCGGATAAGCGTTTCACATTCGGCAAAGTGTGAAATTTCCGATTCAGGATTGTCTGCAATCGGTTTTTCGCGATTTAAAAGAAGAGGGGTTAAAAAGTTGAGCGAAAAGAATGGCGGCAAAAACCAGTATGCAACCTATGATTTCGCAGACTGTAAGATTTCGCGGAGTGCCGATTTTTAAAACATTCCCGGCAAACCACCCGCCGAGAGCGGCAAAAACGCTTTCAAGGCTCATTGAAAGTGAGGCAACCGACGGTTCGGCATAACGTTGACCGATTATTTGAAGCGTATATGCGATTCCGCTTGACATTATTCCGAGGTAGAGTATCTGCCAAACGGCGGTGAGAACCTTTTGCGGTTCAACGGTGTGAAACTCGAAAATAAGCGACAAAACACCCGAAAGCATGGCGGTAACGGCAAACTGCAACATGGAAAGGCGAATCCCACCGACTGTGCTGACAAATTTATCGACAGACATAATGTGAAAAGCAAAGGAAAATGCGCAAAAAATCACCGGTAAATCACCGAGATAAAGTCCGTCGGTTCCGCTCGACAGACACAAAAAATAGAAACCGACAACGGCAACCGCCACGCCGATCCAAGCGCCGACCCCCACCTTTTTACCGGAGAAGAGTGACAAAATCGGCACAATAAGGACATACATTGCGGTGATAAAGCCCGCGTGAGCTTCGCTTGCGGCACCGTCGGGATAAAGTGCGATGCCGAATTGCTGAAAATTTACCGAAATTGTGAGAAACACACCGCATATAAGTCCGCCGAAAAGGCAGGACTTGCGTGCAACCTTATCGGCGGGAATAAATTTTTCGCCGTGCTTAATAGTGGATATTTTGAGCAGAACCGCCAGAAATATCGCGCTTATAAACGAGCGCAGACAGTTCATTAAAAACGGCGGAACATTCTCTGCCGCAGAAGATTGTGCCACAAAAGCAAGCCCCCAGATAAGGGCGGCGGTAATAAGGATAAGACTGCCTTTGATGTTGTTATTGCGCATTGTTTTGCACCTTATCCTTTCGCATGGTAAGCGAAATTCGCTTTTTGGCGGTATCTACGGAAAGTACCCAAACTTTTACAATGTCACCGACCTTCAATACTTCGGAGGGATGTTTTATAAAGCGGTTGGTTATCTGCGAAATGTGGACAAGCCCGTCCTGATGAACACCGATATCGATAAACGCACCGAAATCTATGACATTTCGCACTGTACCCGAAAGTTCCATACCGACCTTAAGGTCTTCCATAGACATAATATCGGTGCGGAGTAATGGTGGGGGAAGTTCGTCACGCGGATCGCGTCCGGGGCGTTCAAGTTCGTTTATGATATCACAAAGGGTAGGGGCACCTATGCCGAGACGGTCGGCAACGGCACCGATTCCTTGCTGTTCAACCTTTTCTTTAAGACCCGAAACATTACCGCCCGCGACATCGCTTTCGGTGTAACCGCAAAGGGTGAGTAAGCTTTTTGCTGCGGAATAGCTTTCCGGGTGAACGGCTGTGTTGTCAAGGGGATTTTTGCCATCGGCAATTCTGAGAAATCCCGCGCACTGTTCAAATGCCTTCGGTCCCAGTTTCGGAACCTTTTTAAGCCCTGTTCTGGAGGTGAAAACTCCGTTTTCTTCACGGTATGCGACAATGTTTGCAGCAACAGCTGCACCGAGTCCCGACACACGTGCGAGCAGTGGGGCGGAAGCGGTGTTAAGGTCAACGCCGACGGTGTTAACGCAGTCTTCAACCACACCGTCGAGTGCACCGCTTAAACGGGCGGGAGGCATATCGTGCTGATACTGTCCCACACCGATTGCCTTCGGATCGATTTTAACAAGTTCAGCCAAGGGGTCCTGCAGGCGACGTGCAATGGAAACGGCGCTTCTGAGGGAAACATCATAATCGGGGAATTCGTTTGCCGCGAGTTTTGATGCAGAATAAACGCTGGCGCCAGCTTCACTCACCACCATATAAGAAAGATCGTCGCCCAATTCGCGAATAACATCTGCGGCAAAAACTTCGGTTTCGTGGCTTGCGGTGCCGTTGCCGATGGCAAAAACACGCACCGAATATTTTTTAACAAGCGCTTTGATTTTTGCCGCCGCCTCCTCGGCTTTGTTGTGGGGCGGTGCGGGATAAATAACGTCTGTGTCGAGTACCTTGCCCGTGCCGTCAACCACGGCAACCTTGCATCCGGTACGGTAGCCCGGATCAAGCCCGATTGTTACGCAGTTCCTTACAGGAGGTTGCATAAGCAGTTGGCGGAGGTTAGAGGAAAACACCTTTATTGCCGCTTCGCTTGCGCGGTCGGTAAGTTCGGAACGCATTTCGCGCTCTAAAGACGGGAATATAAGTCTGGTATAGGCATCCTCTGCCGCTTCGCGTACCGCAGAAGTGGCTGGGGAGCCTTCTTTTATATGTGTTTTGGCGATTATAAACATTGCCTTTTCACGGTCAAAATCAAGAGAAACTTTCAAAAATTCCTCCTTTTCGCCGCGGTTTATTGCGAGAATGCGGTGACCGGGTATTTTTGCAAGCGGTTCGGAATAATCGGCGTACATTTCATAAACGCCCAAATCCTCGGCGGCGCCTTTTACGCAAAGTGCACCGTGTGCCGAACAAACAAAGCGCATTCTGCGCCTTACTTCGGCATCGTCGGAGATAAGTTCGGCAATAATATCGCGCGCACCCGCAAGAGCATCTTCCGCTGTTTCCACGCCGAGTTCCGGATTTATATATTCTGCGGCGGCGATAAGCGGTTCGGCACAGTCGGGGGATTGTTCGTAAATAAGGTCGGCGAGGGGGTTGAGCCCCTTTTCTTTGGCAACTGAGGCACGGGTCTTGCGCTTTTTCTTGTATGGGCGGTAAAGGTCGTCGAGTTCGGTAAGTGTTTCGGCGTTGTCGATTGCAAGATTAAGTTCTTCGGTCAGCACACCCGCTTCTTCGATTACCGTTTTTATTTTTTCACGCGTTTCGTCCATATTGCGAAGATAGGCAAGCCTGTCCGAAAGTTCGCGCAAAACCTGATCGTCAAGCGAACCGGTTGCTTCCTTGCGGTAACGTGCGATAAACGGTACGGTGTTGCCGCCGTCAAGCAGTTCCATGGTATGTTCAACCTGCCACGGTTTAAGAGAAAATTCGTTTGTCAGTTTTTCCGTAATGTTCATAAAAAAGCCTCTCAGTTCTTATCTTTAACACGTTTTCCGTTTTGACGTGTGTATCGGCGCATAATGGCAATATAAACGCAAAGTTGCAAAACTATTGCCAAAGTCCAGGAAATGGGGTATGATGAGAATAGCAGTTCCCAAGTTCCGAAACGGCGGAACACGGTTCCGACCCACAAAATTCTGAACACGCAGTTTGTAAATATCGATACGCACATCGGCTCTACCGAGCGGTTCATACCGCGAAGTATTCCCGAAAAAGTATTCATAACGGTGGCAATGAAATAAAGCAGGGAAACGAAATACATTCTTTTTGTGCCGTATTCGATTGCTTTCGGAGAATCTGTTATGTAAAGCGAAAGTAAAGGTTTGGCAAAAACGGTTGCCGCAATGCCGAGCACCAGTTCAACCGCAACGCCCAGAATCAAAATAATGCGGAGGGTTTTGCGTACACGGTCGATTTTGCCCGCGCCGTAGTTTTGTCCCGCAAAATTAAGCGCCGCCTGCTGAAACGCATCAACCGGAGCCCAAATGAAGCCCTCAATATTTCCCGCCGCGGCAGAACCCGCGACCGCCGCTTCCGAAAAGGAATTGACGGAACTTTGAATAATAACGTTTGAAAGTGAAAACGTAACACTTTGCAGACCTGCGGGAAGCCCGATTTTTATTATATTTTTAAGTTGCATCGGATAAAATCCGATGTGTTTAAAGGAAAATCGGCAAAAATCGTTTTTTTGCATAAGATCAAGCATAACAAGCACTGCCGAAATTGTTTGCGAAATTGTGGTGGCAAGTGCCACGCCCGCAACGTTCATATCGAAAAAGAGGACAAATACAATATTCAGTATAATATTTATAACCCCTGCAAGGGTCAAAAAGAAAAGCGGTCGCTTGGTATCGCCGTCTGCACGGAGAATAGCCGCACCGAAGTTATAAAGCATACAGGGAATCATTCCCGCAAAATATATTTTAAGATATATCGAAGAAAGGTGAATGATTTTTGTCGGTGTTTTCATAAGCCGCAGTATCGGAGTTGCGGTTAAAAGGCCTATGACGGTAAGCAGAATGCCGCAAATTACGGCGAGCGGAATTGCCGTGTGAACCGTCTTTTTAACAGTTTCGGAATTGCCTGCCCCTATTGCGGTGGCGACCGCAACACCGGCACCTGTTGAAAGCCCGATAAACAGATTTACTATAAGGTGGACGAGTGAGGTTGTTGCTCCAACTGCCGCAACCGAGTTGCTTCCGCAAAACCGTCCCACGACAATGAGGTCGGCGGCGTTGAACATAAGTTGAAGCAGATTTGTGAAAATAAGCGGAACCGCAAAAGAAACTATCTTTTTTAAAAGCGGTCCTTCACACATATTCATATTTTCCGAAAGTTTTCGTTTAACTGCAACCGAAGCCATTTTCAAGAACCTCCAAACACCCGTAAACAGCCTTAAAATGCCCTTTAAAGCAATTATACAC
>CAZGRC010000006.1:0-14664 GCA_964528125.1 uncultured Ruminococcus sp. | reverse complement strand
GCACAGTGCATTCCCCTGCCGTGACATATGCCGAAACTTTCAGGCGCCACGGTAATACCGTGTTTTTCGGCATACGGAATTATATCTCCGAACATTTTTTGATTGATTTCGTGCATAAAATCATCCGAAACATCGGGGCCGAAATCAAAAGTGGAAACAGGATGGATAACGGTTAGAGGACACTCTAAAATCTGATTTATACGAAGTCCGCGCTCTGCCCAATAGAGCACCTTTTTATCGTGTTCGCAATCTCCGTTGTAAAGTTTACCGCAAAGGTTGTGTGTTTGATAAATTTTTATACCGCATTCCTTTGCCTTGTCGCGCACAGCGCCGAAATATTTTTCAAGTTCGGCTTCGGGCAAATCGAGTTTTGAGGGATACGGTTGAAAAGCATATCCTTCAACATTGAAATCAACACCGTCAAAACCCGCGGCGGCGGCAATTTCAATTGCTTCGACATCGCCGTATTTATACTGCAATGCCTGACATGAAATACTGATTTTTTTACTCACTGTAATTTCCTCCCACATTCTGTAATATTGGGTTACGTTTTTATTCTCCCGCAATACCTGTCATTTCAACACTCTGCATAAACTGGCGTTGAAGTATAAGATAAAGGATTATAAGCGGCAATACCGAAAGCATTGTGCCGGCAAGTGTTACCGCTTCGTTTATGCGGTCAACCTCACTTAAAGTATCGGTGGCACCGTAAAGAGCGGTATAGCGGTCGGTGAAAATGCTCAACTGTATAGGCAGGGTCGGTATTTTATTGCCGAAAAACATATTTGACTGCGACGTTTCGTTCCAATACCACACAAACGACGCCACCGACGAAAGCACAACCGCAGGGGTTGCGGTAGGAAGTGCTATTTGATAGAAAATTCGGAATTTGGAACAGCCGTCGATTTCGGCGGCTTCGTCGAGCGCCTTGGGATAGCTCGCAAAAAACTGATAAAAAATGAGTATGAATATTGCACTTTTAAGCCCTTGCCCGAGTACGGCAGGCAGATATGATGGAAGAACCGTATCGATTATGCCGTATGTATGATAAAGCACATAACGCGGTATTTTGGTGACTTGGTCAGGGATAAGGAAGGTTGAAACAATAAGTATCATCCAGACGGATTTGCCTTTAATATTAAAACGTGCAAGTCCGAAGCCCACAACGGCGGTAACAACAACCTGAAGAAGTGTGGGACCGGCACTCATAATAACCGAATTCAGAAAACTTTTTCCGAAATCAAGTGTTTCAAACGCCTTTTTATAGTTACCCCAGTAAAGCATACGCGGAACCCATGTTACTGAAACATCGGCAAGTTCTTCGGGACTCATCACACTGTTTACAACCATATAAAGTATGGGATAAAGGTATACAAAGCCGATTGCGGTGAGCAAAAAATAGATTGCGCTAAGCGGTATAAGACCCATTTTTTCATTGGTTCCGAGCATCCGCTTTCTAATGGTGGCTTTTGTTGTTTTTTTCATTCGTCTTTCCCCCTTGAAAGCAGTGCAAACGCCAAATAAACCAGACCGATCATCGCCATAACCACAAGGAAGAACACCCATGCCATAGCCGATGACAGGCTGTAAATTCGACCTGCATCATCGAAAATTCGCATGGTTATCTGCTTGTTAATTTCGTTGTTGCCGTAGTTTGCCAAATCAACAATGGTATATATTGTGCAGATTACAGCCAGCGTTTTTGTGTGCGGTAAGGTTATTTTCCAAAACTTTTCCCATGTACCGGCACCATCAATGGAGGCGGCTTCATAAAGATTCGGATTGATTTTTTGCAGTCCGGCAAGGAAAATAAGTATCTGTACACCCGAAAACCACATTATCATGATGATATTGTCAAGTATATACACCGACGGTGTTTTAATCTTTTCGGGCAGGGAATTTAAAAAGGCATATATACCAGGTATTGCATCGGCAAAACTTATGGTATATTTTGAAAGCAGGGTGCTTATTACAGGACCACTCATAACAATCACGGGCAAAAAGTATATTGCACGGTAGACACTTCTGCCTTTAAATCGGTTATTAAGCAAAACCGCCGCGATAAGCGAAAGCACCACAATTACAGGGGTAAAACAAGCGATAAATGTAACCGTTTTTCCGATGTTTATAGAAAACCATGAGTCAAAATTAAACGCTTGGTCATAGTAATAAAGCCCTTTAAAATCAAGTCCAATGCCGTTGCCGGTGATTTTGACCGCACAAAAACTCATTGCAACGGAAAACAGCACGGGAAAGAGGGTTATAGCCAAAAATCCGATTATCCACGGTGAAATAAAGGCATACCCGTAAAGCTGTTCACGCGCCGCGAAAGAAAGACCTTTTTTCTTTTTCACTTACCCTCACCTCCGACAACTGTATATCCGAACGGCTCGACGGTAACATCACCGACGGCAAATTCACTGTTATTATAATTCACATAAATGCTGACACCGTTTGAATAATCAACCCTCGACACTCCCGAATAAATAACGGTATGTGCTGTGATGAACGCGCCCTCAACATTTTTCAGTGCCGAATTCACTTCGCCGTAAACCTTGATTACGGCTGAATACCAATCGTCAAAATTTATAGAGAAGTAATCTACCAGCGGAGTATTCTGCAAATCGTAGTTATCGGCAGCAGCGGTTATAAATGACGGATATGCGCCAAACTCTATCATTTTAAGAATATCATTTTTGGAATAACTGCTTTGGTTGGCATAGGGTGCATAATAATCCAAACTGCCCTTAAGCACTATCTGCAAAAACGGAACGGTATCCGTTTCATAAAGATACTGGCTGTTATTCATTGGCATATCGAAATAATCGTCGGTATATTTCCACAAATACCTATTGGGATTTGAAAGCGCCGTTTTACCGTCCGCTTTTGCCAGCGCATCGGTAAGTTTATCCCTGAATTCACTGCGTGTGCATTCCTGTTTTGCGGTATAGTCGGCATAAAGTCTGTAACCGAGTTGCCCGTATGCCATATTAAAATCGGAAAGCTTGTTTGCAAACCTGTCAAGTGTATCAAAGAGCCGTCCCGCTTTTATTACATAGTAATTAGCATACATTGCGGCAGAATTGGCACGCGAAAAGCGTGAATATTGTTTTGAAATTTGCTGAGAAGCCTGTCTTTGAAGGCTTATTTGATCCTCGTTTGCGGTGACAATGTTGGCAGAAAGATAAAGATTGCCGCCGCTGTCTTGAAGTTTTTCCGCAAGCGCCGAAAAATCGGATCTACTGCCGACACTTCGCTGAAATTTATAAGTGCCGTAATCACTTCCGTTTATACCGCCTTTTTGCCAGCCCTCAAATACCATTGTGATATTATCGGCGCCGTCCTTTGAAAGTCGGTTTATGAAATCGGCGGCGTTGTCGGTGTTGGAAAGTGTTTTGGTATAGTTCCAAAGACTGCCATCCGCAATTTCGGCACCCACAACCGTAAGCCCGAGCGGAATGTTTTTGTCAACGCGTTCTTCAGATAGTGCGTTTTCGCTTTTCAGCATTTCACGGTATTTCACCGCCATTCCCGAATAAGATGCTTCTTTCCCCGACAGGAAATACATTGTAATTTCGGGATTCACGGTATTTTTTTCTTGTTGAGGGCGATACACTCCTCCGCTGTTTTTTCCGACCGTGTGGGTATACATACGGCGGTATTCAAAGTTAGCGGTGACCCAATTATAATCGGTTGTAACACCTGCGGGCGTTGCGTTTATAAGTGCGTAATTGTCCCCGCCGGATATAACCGTCATCACGGCATTTCGGTTTGCGCCGTGAACCACACCGTAAACCGGAACTGTTATCTGTGCCGAATCGATAAGATAGTCATTGGTGCGGGTGGAAACAAGGTCGTTTACCTGTGTCAGTTGATCAATGCCGAGGTCTGCACCGTAGACCTTTTGCGAATATCCGCCTATATAGTTTGAACTCTCGGAAAAACGCATAAGCGCGCCGCTGCCGTCGGGGATGAATATGTATCCGTCAACCGTATTACCGACGGTGCAACCCATAAACGGTGCAAAATATAAACTTTTAAGCAGATATTTGTCACCCTCTTCTATGCTTTTGTCATCCAGACTCAAAGAAATATAACCGTCACCGAGTTTAAGTTCAAAATCGAAAGAAATATCCTGCTTTTTAAAATCGACACTGAACTCGGCAACGTTTGCTTTCCATTTTTCCTTAAGTCTTACCGAAGAATCAGAAACGGAAATTCGGCTTACATTATACTTTTCATCAAGAATTTCAACCGTGCAAAGTGCATTTGCCATGGCACTCCATTTTTTGTTAAGACCTTCTGCCTTATCATCTTCAATAGAGCCCCATACATACCCCGTTGCCTTATCGCGCACGCGTATACCGCAAACCTCCTCGCGGTACCACACCTCAAGAGTGCTGTTTTCAAGTTTAAGTTCATAACCGTCGGTTGTAAGGTTTGATAACGTCTGCTGCTCGCTTTCGGGTTGAGCATGGCGGTTTGAAGCGTTTTCAAGAACGGAAGAATCAGCAACGATAAAGGTTTCATCACCGCGGCGAAGCGCCGAAAGGGGTATCACGGCAACCAAAATCACGGCGGTGATAACTGCTACCGCTGTAATTATGCGTTTTTTATTCAATAACACGATAGCTCACCTCCCCTATAATCTTACCGACGAAAATTATTATCTGTTTCCAGAAAATGTATACAAGCGCAATAACCACAACGCATACCAACATAAAGAAAAGCGTGAGCAACAGATTTTTTACGGTTGCCTTAAATGAATATGCGTGGGTTTCGCTGAGTGTTATAAACAGCACGACAAAAAGCCATATAAGAACAATCGTCCATGGGAAAGAAATCAAAAACGATTCGTTAAGTGTCAGCACATATGTCAGTGCCACTATAAACGGAGTAATACAGATATACGGTGACAGGGCATATGCCGTTGTTATATAAACCTGTTTGACAGTGCCCTTGCCATCATTTATCGAACTCACCATATAATTTCCGAGTATAAACAGCACCAACACCACCGCATATGCAATTGGCATATAAAACGGAGATGTGTTTTTGAGCCGCTCAAATCCGAAAATGAAACTGCGGCAAAGCATATCAAGCATAAACACAACAAGCCCCAATAGATATACAATACTTGCCGACAGCAGCGACCCGCGCTCTCCGCGATTTAAATAATAAAGCGAATCGATAGGATGTCTCAGCATATTCCCGATATAAAGCACATCGGTCAAAAGCCGAGGCTTCGGCTTTTGGGGGCGACGTTTCATTATGTGTCTCAGTATTATCACACCCGCCGTCAGGAGAATTATACCGCCGAGCAACCACAGCACACTTTCATCCAACCATGCGCTTCTCAGTTCCCAATACGCGGTGGAATAGTTTTTACGGTCGTTTGCTATGCGAAATTCTTCCAAAGCTTCTTTATATCGTTGCTGGTGAAGAAATGTTTTTCCGAGCCCCAAATGTGCAATACGCGACATTCCGTTAAGTTTTAAAACCTCGTTCCACGTTTCTTCGCTGTCATCGTAATTGCCGGTGTCAAGGTAATAAATCGCCTTTTGTGTGGCAACCGCAAAATCGGTCGGTACAAATATCTGCACCAATGCGCGCTCGCGGTCAAGAACATATATAAATCCGTCTTTATCAACGTCGATTGCGGCGGCATCGGTTATAAGTCCGTTTTTATCATCCGACATTGCCCTTCCGCCGAATGAAAAGACAAGATTGCCCGAACTGTCATACTCATATATAAGTCCTGTTTGTGTGAGAGCATAACTGTTTGAATAAATTCCGCTTGCAATGTCAATAAAATTCCATTCGTCATGCATGGATTCTTCTTTTGAAAGAATGTTGTTTCCGCCGAGATTGTGCAATTGCACAAGATTGTGCGATTTGGCGCCGGAACTCGCACCCGCGGCATATTTGTCCGCCGCCTGCGTTACACTGTATATAAGGTCCTGCGAAGTTATGTCGATATTGTATATCGGCTGTGCAATACGGGAAACCGATTTTGCCTTTTGCGCATCGGTATATATGAGTTCCTGTATATATTCAAGCAATGTAAGACTGCGTTTATTGGCGGCAAAATAGCCTTGAAAGGTGCCGTCAAAATCAAACTGCATAAGGCCCTCATGTGCGCCGTCACCCACAACATAAATATTACCCTGTGAGGAAACAACCACATTTTTAGGGGCGTAAACACTGGTTTTGCCGAACAGATAACTGTCGGGTGTGGAAATTGTCTGCACAAGATTACCGGTCACATCATAGATAAAGACCGCGGGTGCCTTTTTATCGGCAATATATACCGTGTTATCCTCGGCAACAAAAATACCGCACGGAGACACAAGCGTACCCTCGCCTATAACAGTGCAGGTGCCGTCGGTCATATTATAGGCAATAACCCTCGCGTTACCCGTATCTGCAACATAAAGAATATCGTCCTTAATAAATATATCCTCAGGCGCGGAAAGTTCCAAATTGCGCAGATAAACCGCTCCTGGAACATATGCATCCTGTGTTCTTATCCAGTCTCCGTCCACCGAAATTGTATAGTTATATGTTGTACTGCTACGCGCCTGCACGGGGACACAAAACGCAGCGCATAACGCGCAAACAAGCAATAAACAGGTTATTATCTTCTTCATATTTTTCACCTATTTAATACCCGAATGGGCCATCGTGTTCATAACACGGGATTGCAAAACAACAAACAGAATAAGGTTCGGCAAAAACATTATCAGTGTTGCCGCAGCGCTTATTCCCTGTCCCGCCACAGAACCGCTTGTAACACTCGTAAGGGTGGACATATAAAACGCAAAGGTTTTTATCGACTCGTTGTTGATATAAAGACTTGAAGTTTCGATATTGTTCCACACCGATTGGAAAGAAAGTATGGTAACCGTTGCCAGGGTCGGCTTTATTAGCGGGAAGATTATCTTGCGCAAAATTTTAAAATCGGTTGCGCCGTCGATAACCGCGGCTTCTATCAAAGCATCGGGCAACTGGTCAACAAACTGTTTTATAAGAAATACCCCTGTCGGAATTACTACCAGCGGCAGAATGTTTGCAAAAACGGTGTTGAAAATGCCGCTGTAAACAATTACAAAATAGCGCGGAATACTTACCGCCACCGATACGAACATCAGTGCGGTTTTGTTGATGTCAAAAAGCGCTTTTCTTCCGCGAAATTTCTTTTTTGAAAGGGCAAATCCCGCACAGGTTGATATTACCACCGTGGTAAGCACCACAACAACAGAGGTTATAATGCTGTTAAAAAGATAGCGCACGGCGGGAACGGTGGTTCCTGACGAAAGCGACAGCAAGACTCTGAAGTTGTCAAGTGTCGGATTTTTCACATAAAAACGCGGAGGATATGCAAACAGTTCGTCTATCGGTTTAAAGGCGTTTGCGAATATAAAGACAATCGGAAGTGCCATAAGCAGACACACAGGCAGGAGTATAGCATAAAACTTTATCTGACTGCAGTCGAAGTGTTTAGGATTCATTCCGCTCTGGCGTATACGGTTTCTAACCTTCTTTTTCATAAAGCCATCCTCCTATTCGTCTTTACTTGAAAGCGCTTTTTCGACACCCTTTGAAAGCAGATATATTCCGACAAGCAGTACCACCGATATCGCCGCGGCATATCCCATTTCGTAGCGCAGATAACCGTAATCCTCGATATGTGTAACTATTAACTGACCCGCATTATTGGGTGTCGGATTTGAACCCGAGAGTGTCACACCTATGTTTCCCGTCTGAAATGTGTTGACAATCGCCATAATCGCGCCGAAAAGCATTTGCGGTTTAGCAGCGGGAACGGTAATGTAAATAATCTCCTGAAAACGGTTTCTGATACCGTCGATATATCCCGCCTCATAAAGTTCTTCGTTTACATTAAGAATACCGGAAAGCATTGCAAGGAATCCAACGCCCATACTGCTCCACAGTGAAACAATAATCATAATCATAAGCAAATAGCTTTCGGACTGCAACCACGCAATCGGCTCGTCAATAACGCCGAATTTAAGCAAAAGATAATTAAGATATCCCGATTTATCACCGTTGAATATAACACCCCACACTGTCTGTATAAGTACACCGCCGGTCATGGACGGAGAATAAATTATAATGGCAAGCACCGTTCTCGGACCTTTGGTTATTTGGGACAGACACCATGCCAGGAAAAAGCCGAGAACATAACCGCCGGCTCCGACAAACACCGCAAAGGTTATCGTGTTCGGCAAAACCTTTTGCATAAACACACTGTCGTTGGTCAAAAGTCGACTGTAGTTGTCAAAACCGACCCACTTCGGAAACTGCACCGAGTTAAAATCCGTAAACGAAAGCACAATCGCCGCGATAACGGGGATAACGATAAACACGACAAAAAGCATGGCATAAGGGGCAAGCATCCACGCCGCCGAATGGCGGTTCATACTGTTTGATATGCGTTTGAACATATTATTCCTCCCCCTTCTTCGCCAACAGAAACTCATATGCGTTTGTAGCATAGTCTTTTACCGCTTTACCGTTTTGATCAATATATCCGAATTCCTTAAGCTTGCGTTCTATTTCACGGTTTATAAGAACGGTTGATTCATCGATTGTTTCTATAAGTTCTTTACCGTTTATAACAACATTGTTCCAGATATTGCTGATTTCTCTTTCCACCATATAGTTTGCGGGATGACGAATATTTTCCATTTGACATTGCCACTGTTCTAAAATAACCTTTTTGTCAGCTTCGTCATAGGGCAGTTGTTCAAAAGTTTTAAGATTTGCCGTGTTCCAACGATATTCCGAACCATATGTTGTCTGTAACGACAAAGCATATTCGGTCTGTGTATCTTCACTAAGCCACCATTTCATAAACTTCCACGCTTCATCAGGCTTTTCGGTGTTTTCAAAAATCATACAGGCATTAAGATCCGCCATCTGGGAACGCAGTACGCTGCCGTCAGACTGAACCGTGCCGGGGGTTAATGCCACGCCCCACTGACCTGCAAGTTCGGGTGCCGCAATAAGCAACTGTATATATGTTCCGAAGCCCGAAATGCCAATCGGCACTTCACCGTAGCGAAAACTGTTATAAAACGATGCTACAACATCATCAAAAGCATATATATTGTAAAGTTCCGTCATATCCCAAAATCCGTTTACCGACATCATTTCGTCAATGGCGGTCGAAACACCGTTTTCGCTGTAAAGCGTGCCTCCGTTCTGATAAATAAACGGGGTGGTCATATTATAGTTTTTATATCCACCGCTGCTTGAAAGCGGAACAAAGAAGTTCATGGAATTCCGCAACAGTGTGGGCATCATTTTCTTAACATCGTCCCATGTATCGGGAACATCGAGTCCGAGTGAATCAAGAATGTCCTTTCGGTAGAAAAGCACCTGAAAATCGTATGCTTCGCACGCTCCGTAAACACCGTCGCCGTAAACAAAAGGTATAAGCGATTCCAAGTTATACTGTTCGGTATAAAAATCAAGAAAATCTTCATATTCAAGCAGGTTTTTTACCGCACCTCTTATGGCAAGGTTAAAGGGTGTCGATGTCGTAACGCCAAGCACCACATCGGGATTGGTACCCGTTGCGTTTGAAAGGATAAGTTTCTGTTCGCTGGGCATAATCGAAAGCCTGATATCGGTTCCGTATCGACTGTTGTATTTTGAATCCGTAAGACGCTGAAGCACCTGAACATACTGTATTGAGCGGTTTACCCAAACATTGAGTTCTTCTCCGTTATCCGAATCGACGGAATAATCGCTTGATGAATCGGCAACAAAAGAATATATAAATGCCTTTACGGTATCGATGAGTTTTACAAAGGCGTTACCCGAAGCCTTAGGCATAAGTTTTTCGTTATTGCAAATATAAATTCTGTCGAGCGAAAGCCCCTGAGAAGTCATCGCTGTCAGCACCGTACCGAGATACTTATTTGCCGAACTGTCACCGGCGTGAAGCTGTTCGGTTTTATTGGGTATCTTTTCGGGTTCTTCGGTAAGATCGCGCAGGGTATCTGCAGCATAAACAAGGTTCGATGCAAACGAGGGTTCACAACCGCCTATTTTCTCAAGTTTGCCGTAAATTTCGTCAATTTTGTCGGCAAATAGGTTTATGCGTTCAACAGCATCCGGAGCATAGGCTTCCATATCCCATGTGCGATTTAGGTCGTCACTGCCCGCTGTAAGTTTTCTGAGGCGCATACCCAACTCACTGATTTCATCCATAAGCGCACGGATGTCGTTATATACATCGGCATACTCTCCAGCGGCAGCACGCAAAGCCACGGTGTGCTGACCCTTTTCAAGGTATACCGACATTGCCCCGTCACCGTTTGACACAGCAAGATTTTCGTATTTACCGCTTCCCGTATAAGGGAATGCCACCGAAGACATTTCGCAGTAAGGAACCGTGCCGTCAATTTCAATTTCTCTGAAAACAGTTTTATTTACATTGGAATCTTGACAGTAGCGGAAACCGATTTTATAATATCCCGCGTTTTCAATGTCAAATTCCCAGATTATTTTTTGTCCCACCGTACTCCAAGAACTTTGGGACACTGTGTTTATAAGTTTGCTGTATGTGTTATAAGGATAAAGTGCGGGATCGGCAACAGCTTCCCCGCGTATAAAAGAGTCTGATTTAAGTGAATATTTTTCGGCTTCGATTGTTATGAAGTCGTCACCGCTCTTTTTCTTGCTGTCATAATATTCCGAATAGGACTTCGGTTCAGTATAATTCACAAGCATAATTTCCGAAATTTCAAGTTCCTGTGACATAAGCGTCAACTGAACTTCGCCGCCCGAAAGCGCTATCGGTGCTTTATCCGCGGCACGATAGTCACATATCTTTTCGGTCATAAAAGTCGATATGTACACCTGTTCCGGATTATACTCATTCCCGTTTTTATCGGTTGAATAATCATCCGATTTGTCTGCCCACAAAAGCGGAACAAATCCCACCGTTTCAAGGTTTTCACCTTTAATTTCAAGTTTGCAGTCAACTGCAAGCGAAGTTATGGGTTTATACTTCATAACTATTCCGCAGCCATTCAAATCCGAGGGCACCGAAAACGTTACGGTATCACCCGATTTCACGGTTATAACATCTCCGCCGACAGGTGCCTCGTTCAGGAGAAGTTCGTTTGCGAAAAAACTGTGCAAAACGGTATATCCGTCCCGCACAAACCAATTATCAATTGCAGCGTCGGTGTACCGAACGATGGCTTCGGCATCGGTTTTTTCGGTTACCTTGGAAGCCTTCACGGCTTCGGGAATACAAAAGCCTATACCGCAAAGCACGGCGGCAATCAACACTGCCGCAATAATCTTTACAGTTTTTTTCATAAAAATCCTCCCTGTTCGGAAAACACCCGTTGCGGCAGGTTTGCACCTGCCGCGTAACGCTTTAAAATTTTATTCGATTTTTCCGAGTTTTTTATTTTTTGCCTTTAAAACAACAGCCGTCGCGAATGCCGCAAGTGACAGAACTATAAGCGCCATACTCGTAAGCAGTGCTGCCGTACTGCCGCCGGTAACGGCGGATGCTGCCGAAACGGCGGAAAGCAGTTTCGTACTCATAAGTGAGGTGGGAATATCCTGTTCGCCGTAAAGCGAAACATTGTAAAGTGTAGCCGGTATTTTACCGTTACGCTTAAAATTGCTTATACGAATGTATTTAACCTTTTTTGAAGCGATATTCACATTTTCGATTCCGCCGGAGCCGTTTTCGGCAACATATGCGGTTTTCCAGTCTTCGCCGTTGGATGAAACTTCAACCGTGTATTCTTTGGCATAACCCGAACCCCATTTAAGAATCATTGTCGAAATATCGTATTTCTTGTCGAGTTCCAGTTGCAAATATGTACCGCTTGCGCTTGAAACCAACCAATGCTGTTCGCTGTCGTCATTCTTAAGGGAGGCGAGAACGCTGTTTTCCGTATCGTTTTTGGAATCGGTTATTTTGGCTTTTAAAGCAATGTTTTCACCGATACTTTCTGCTTTCATACCGTTAATTTCAATCTTCTTCCATCTGCCGTCGGGAAGAGAAATAACGGTTTTTCCGTTTTCGATGTAATAACCCACACCGTCGTCGGCACTGCTCACCTTTGCAAGATATCTCCCGTCAACCTTAACCGAAGATGCCCATGTTCCGTAGGCAATGACGGCGCGTTTGTCGCTGGGTGTTTGCGCAGTTACGGTAAATCCGCCGTTTTTCTTCGGGGTGTTGGTATAAACCGAAGAATTCTCGGCTGTGTCGTCATATTCTTCAAAAGAAGTCTCTTTCTCGCTTGGAGTAACAAGCAAAGCTTTCACCGTTTCATTTGTTTCGAGTGAATCCATAAGTTCAAGCGTGTCGGCAACCGTTACCGGCATTATCGCGCCGGATTTAAGATACACCGGTATCTGATCCTGCGGTGCATTTGCCGTTATTGTTTTGCCGCCCTCAACCGCAAGTCCGTCCCAAAGGCTGTACCAACTGCCTTTCGGAAGAGCAACCTCACGCGAAACAGCGCCGTTTTCGGTAACGGGCGCCACCAGCATATTGTCACAGAATATATACTGATATTCCGTGTTGTGGGTGTCGGGTTCGTCGGGGTATGCCATTTGCATGGTCTGTGCCATCGGAACACCGTATTTACTGTTTGTCGCTGCAGCGCTGTAAACCGTGTCGATAATATTTTCTCTGAGCCAATAATACTTTACAAAAACCTGCTGTGCATATTCACTGAATGCCCACGGTGCAATGGTACCGGCACCGTGTTCGCGCATAAGCGGTTCAAATACCGAAAATCCGATCCAACGCAGATATGTATCTTCTTCGTGTACGGTGTTGAATCCGCCGATATCTCCGCCCCATGTACCGAATCCCGATGCACTGAGCGACAGACCTGCATTTATCTGCTGTTTAAGTCCCGACATTTTACTGTTATTATCACCGAGGAAGTTTGCACCGAACTGCTGACTTCCCGCGGTACCGCTTCTTTGGAAGAGAATAAAGTCCTTGCCGCCGTTATTAAGTTCGGTCATTGCCTCATTTACAGCCTGCAAATAGTAATATGACGAGAAATTGTGCATTTCACTTCCGTCCATTCCGTTATACCAAATGACATCGTCGGGGATCTTTTCACCCATATCGACCATCATACCTTTAAGACCCCACTTAACATACTGTTCAAGGGATCTTTTGTAGTATTCCTTTGCAAGCGGATTGGTAAAATCTATAAATACGGTATCGCTTCTGCTGTTTTCCACAAAATCCCATGTGTTGATTGAACTTTTGAGAATCGGCGCTTCGGAATCGACAACTTTCAGCGTATCAAGTATATTATTTCGATTTGTATAACCGCAGATCCAAATAAGCATATTTGTACCGTTTTTTCGGCACAGGTTATATGCAACGCGTTCATACATCGTGTCCCATTCAACATAAACCGCCTTAATTGCACCGAGTCCCAATTTTCTGTAACCCGTAAAGAACTCGTTCATAAGATTTATACCGCCGCCGCCGGATTTTTCCCAGTTATCACCCGTGGCGCCCGCCCAATAACTAAACGCCCACTTCGGCGGCAAAAAACTTCTGCCTGTAAGTGCGGTATAACTTTGAATGTTTTCAACCGCCGACTTTGTCCAATAATAAAAGTCGAACTTCGGGCCGTAGGATTCAAGTACATACTTTGTCTTGTCGTTTGCTCCGAGGTCGGCATCAACACAGTACTGTGAATTCATAAACAGGGTATATCCCTCGGTGCTGTGAATTATCGGAACATTGATATAGGAATATGTCTTGGTCTCCATAACATCGTCGGAGGAATGATATGCGGAATCGAGATTCCAAAGCTGAAGTTTGTATCCGACTTGATTGACTGCGTTGAAACGCTCACCGAAACCGTACAGTTGTTCATCCGAATGAAGATCGGTCGTAAGACGTACTTCCGCCAATTCACCGAACACATCATATCCGAATTCCATATCGGTACTGTTAAGCGTTACAAGTGTCTCTTTGCCGCGTGAGACCGCAAGACTCCAACCATCATTTAACTCTTTAAGTGTCAAAACGGTGCCATCGGGTGCGGTAAGTACAGTGTGTCCCGCCGCATCGGTCGAATAATCGATTTTTTCAAGACTTTCGGGTTGGAAAACACCGTCTAAATCGGTGTAGATCCTGAATCCGCCCTCTTTCGGAAAAGAAATATTAAAATTTGCGGGCTGTGAATTTATATTTGCGGTAACGGTGAATACATTTTCGCCCTTTTCGCGCGCAATTATCTCCATCACCTTGTGCCACTGTTTCACGTCAGGCTTTACAGGATATACATAATCGTCTGCAGAAACCGTGAACGACATTGCCGAAAAACAAATCACAACAGCCAGCAAGACCGTTATAAAGCGTTTTTGAAATAGCTTCAAAGCGACCCCCTCCTTTAAATTGCAAAATCACAGATTCAGCATCGAAATCGCGCGCTCGGCGCGATTTCGATTTGCAATAACCATTATAAAAGAATCGGTTTCCGAATCAAAGATTCGGTCCGAAACAATGTAAATTCGCATTGTTTCACATTATACAGTCGTTATCAGTGTGCTGCCTTGAAATCACTTTGCACTTTGCGAACTTCGTTTTCAAAATTTGACCATGCCTCGGTCATAAGT
>CAZGRC010000005.1:0-14981 GCA_964528125.1 uncultured Ruminococcus sp. | reverse complement strand
ACCGAGCGTTACAATAAGCGGAAGTTACTGTGCGGCACAGATTACCGGTGTCAGACACACAGGCTCGTTTATCGGAGACTGCTGGTATGCATCGGGTGCAGAACTCACAATAAAAAACAGTTTTGCTGTGGGCAAACCTCTTACGGGGGAGAAGTATAGTTTTACGGCAATCAATTGTTACAACACTGTTGCTGACAGTAAGCTGACGCAGGGCAGCACTGTAACTCAACTTGCTTCCGCTGATTCAATGAAAGGTGCGAATGCACTTGCCAATATGCCGAATCTTTCGGGTTGGTATGAAACCGACGGTTATCCCTCAAGATATTATAACGGCAGTGTCGGAACTGTTTGGTCGGGTGCCGTAGCGGATTCTTTTGCCGGAGGTACAGGCACTTCAAGCGATCCGTTTATGATTAAAACCGCAGAGCAGTTGGCAAAGGTGCTTAATTTCCCGACAAACGGTTATTATTTCAAACTTTCCGCAGATATTATACTCAGCAATGACGCCGTTGCCGAAAATTGGTTTGACGGCAGTAATTCACAGGTCTTTGCAGGCAACTTCGACGGTGACAACCACATTATAAGCGGACTTAAATATTCGGCAAATTCAAACGGACGCGCTTTTGTCGCACTTTTCCCGAAAACCGGCGCGGCGGGCAAGGAAACCGATATTGCAAATATTGTTTTGGAAAACAGCGATATTTCGCTTGTAACGGCTGACAGCGTTAGCGACACCTATGTCGGAGGAATTGTCGGTTTTGTTACAGGGACAACAAAGGTTACCGCTTGCTATGTTGATGACAGTGTAAACCTTTCAAACACCGTTGCGGAGGGTCAGGACACAAAAAATATCGGTGTTGGCGGAATTGTCGGCGGCGGTCAGGCAGATACGGTTATTTCGGATTGCGCTTCGTTTGCAACGCTTACCTGCCCCGGAAGACTCGGCGCTCTTATCGGAAATGTATGGAGCGGTTGGAAAGGAATATACAATTCGATTTCCGGCGGATATGCACCTGTAGGTTTCGGCGTATTTGCCGGCAGCAATTCTGTTTCGGATACCGCACCTCTTGCGGCGGATGAAAACAATGTTTTCACGGTTACGGAAACTCTTAAAGGTGAAGCGGGCTTGGCGGCAATAGCAAAAGTTAACTACAGCGGACAGTATTTCGGTGTTGAAAACGGTTATCCGCAGCGTTCGGCTGTTGCCAAGAGATTCAATGACGTTAACGGCGACCGCAATTTGAGTTCGGACGATTTGGTTATGTTGCGCAAGAACCTTCTCGGTTTGACGACACTCGGATATGCCGATATAAATTCCGACGGCGACGGCAACATTTTGGATTTGATTCGTTTGAAGAAATTGCTTGTTGAAGAGGCAAACACCTATAAATTGGTTTGGTCGGATGGATTTGACGGTTCATCCCTTGAAAAAAAAAACTGGACAACTGACATAACAAAAACCAGAATGCACAACACCGATGAGCTGTTTCAGGAATACACCGGAAGAACATTAAATGTTTCCGGCGGCAATTTGAATCTTACGGCAGGTGTAAACCCCTTTTATAATGCGGAGAGCGAATCGCATTTTGAAAAGCATAAGTATGTAACCGTGGGTTCGATTACAACCGAAAATACAATGAGCTTTAAATACGGCAAATTGGAAGTTCGTGCAAAGGTTCCTTTTAAATCGGGTTGTTGGCCGTCACTGTGGCTTAGAAGTCACAACGCGACGGGCAAACAGCAAAACCCGAATTATGAACTGGAAATAGATATTTTCGAGGTATTCGGCGCCGCCGACAGGCTGAGAGCAAATCTTCACCAGCAATGTATAAACGGTGAAAGCGGCAATTCAAAGATGACAAACTACCAAGACGAAGAATATGTTTTCGCAAATTCCGAAAATCTTTCAAACGAATTCCATATTTACGGCTTTGAGTGGACACCCGAAAAAATGTCGGTTTCGATTGACGGCGTTGTATACTGCACGTGGAATCTTGATTCGGCATCACTTAAAAGTTACGGACTTCTCGGTGATGTATCTGGCTTTGACACCACGCTGAACATTCTCTTTAACAACCATCTGTTTACCGCCACTTCGGAATATATCGAAGGCGATTCTATTGAAAACAACGAATCGAATCTTCCGGCAGAATATGTTATAGATTATGTTCGTTTGTATCAAAAGAACGACGGCTTATCAAAAATTTATTTTAACTGATTTTAAAAAACGACAAGACCCCAAAAGGGTCTTGTCGGATTGAGAGTGCTGACGGAAACACGCAGAAATTCAATGCGTTTCGGGTTCAGCATTCTCAATCCGACAGGACAGCGTACATTTTGTTTAAAGGAGAGCAATAGGCTTATGAGGAAATTTGAAATAAAAGGTTTAACGGCAACGGTGCTGGCGACCGTTTTGGTTGCAGGCTCCTTTTCGCCCTCTGTCGCGGCAAATCCCGCCGACGGTGTGAATGTTGCCGCAGAATCTGCCGCAACAGCAACAAGCGTTTCGAATAATTCCTATAAAGAATATATTGCCGAGTTAGACGCCGAAAATGCAAAGGAAGATATTAAACTCGGTGCCGAAAGCGCCGTCCCTTCTTCCACTGACATAACCGTTCGTGACGGTGTAGGCGGAAAAACCGCCCTTGTTTGGCAAAACGGCACAGGCGAAGCGGTTTGGAATATAACTGTGCCGCAGAGCGCATATTACAATATTAAAATTTCGTATATGGCACTTAAAACAGGTGTTGATTACGGTTTCGGAATCAAGATTGACGGCGAATATCCCTTTGAAGAAGCAAAGGAACTGATTTTTTCGCGTATGTGGAAAGATTCCGTTGAAGAATTCAAAACGGATGACAACGGCAATCAGTTGACACCCGAACAGGTTGAGCCGGACGCATATTTTGAAAACTTTGCCAAGGACGATATCGGAATTGTTACCGAGCCGTATTTGTTTTATTTTTCGGAGGGAACGCACACGGTTTCGCTTGTCGGCGCAGGGCAGGAGGTTGCGGTTTCGGATATTACGGTTGCCGCTCCGGAAAATCTTTTGACCTACAGTGAGTTGTCGAAAACATATTCAGACAAGGGTGACACCGATGCGCAGAGCATTATAATCGAAGCGGAAAAGGCAGATATCAAAACATCTTCAAAACTGATTCCGCGTGCTGACAATTCGGATGCCGGTATGTCGCCGCAAAGTGTGGCTTCAACCAGTCTCAACTATATCGGGGGCACAACGTGGCAGACTGTCGGTCAAACACTTATATGGTCGTTTGACGTTGAAAAATCGGGTTATTATTCGCTGGGATTCAGATATCGCCAGAGCGACGTTATAAATGCGGAAAGTTGGCGAAAACTGAAAATTGACGGCAAAACTCCGTTTGAAGAGGCAAACGGCATACGTTTCCCTTACTGCGCGAGTTGGAGTTTTTATGAGTTCGGTGACGGCAAAGAAAATTACAGGATTTGGCTTGAAAAGGGTGAGCACACCCTGTCGCTTGAAGTGACCTTGGGTGATATGGCGGAATATTACGACCGCCTTTCGCAGATTGTAGAAGTTTTAAGCGATAAATATATCGACATTGTTAAGATAACCGGTGCAACACCGGATATCAACCTTGATTACGAACTATTTTCGCAGATTTCCGATTTGGAATCGGTTTTCAAGGATTGCAAAGACAAACTTGAACTTTTGGCGGAGGATATGAAATCCTTTACGGGCAAACGCGGCAATCAATATGTTGCGGCGATGAACAATATGACCCGCGTTATCAAGAATATGCTTAAAAATCCTTATATTGCGCACCAGTATGTAAGCGATTACTATTCAAACTATTCTTCACTCAGTTCATGGCTTTACGATATGAAGAATATGCCACTTTATCTTGACACAATTCAGATTGTTCCGTCGGGCGGCGAATTTACGGGTGTCAAGACCTCAGTTTTGAAAAAAGCGGCACACACCGTTAAGAGACTTTTGATATCCTTTGTCGGTGATTACATAAAAAGCAACAAGGCGGACGAAGATTCCGCACTTACACTTTGGGTGAACTGGGGTACCGACCAAGCAACCTCGCTTGACACACTTATAAGAGATTCTTTCACCGACAAAACGGGAATCCCGGTTAATGTTAAAATCACAAACGCTTCGCTGATAAACGGTCTGCTTTCGGGAAATTTCCCCGATATGGTATTGCAAATGGCAAGAACCGAACCCGTTAATCTGGGTATAAGAGGGGCGTTGGTGGATTTATATGAAATGCCCGATATCGATCAGGTTTTAACGAGATTCCAAGAGGGTGCCGAAGAACCCTATTCTTATGACGGCAAACTTTATGCATTGCCCGATTCGCAGAATTTCCAGTTGATGTACTACCGCACGGATATTTTTGAAAGTCTCGGACTTTCGGTTCCCGAAACTTGGGATGAGTTTTTGTATACCGCGTCAATAATTCAAAGAAACAATATGGATGTTTATATTCCGTATACCATGATAACCGCATCGACCACGATAAATTCGGGTATCGGCAGTCTTAATCTTTATGCCACTCTTATGGGTCAAAACGGATTGTCGCTTTATAACGAACAACTTAACGCCACGGCGATTGATTCGGTAGAAGCAATCAATGTTTTTGATTATTGGACGGATCTGTATACAAAATACGATTTGCAAAAGGAATCGGATTTTTACAATCGTTTCCGCGTGGGAGTGATGCCCTTGGGCATAGCAAATTATTCAACCTACAACACACTTTACAGTGCCGCACCCGAAATTAAGGGCAGGTGGGCGGTTGCCTGTGTTCCCGGTGTCAAGGGTGGAAACAATTCCGTCGCCGGTGCGGGAACGGGATGTGCCGTTATCAAAAAATCGGACAAACGCGAAAAGGCATGGGAATTCCTCAAGTGGTGGACCTCAGCCGAAGCGCAAACCCGCTATTCAAACAACGTTGAATCGCTTTTGGGTATGCTCGGACGTCCGCAAACTTCAAACGTTGAAGCGCTCAACAGCCTTGCTTGGGACAAATCGGATTTGAAGATATTGAATGAGCAATGGTCAAGGGTTAGAGAGGTTCCCGAAATTCCGGGAAGCTATTATGTAGGCAGAGCAATCGATCAGGCATTTTGGTCGGTAATGAACGACGGCACGAACGCAATGGATGCCATTTCAAAGTGGAGTGAAACCGCCGATGCCGAAATCACCCGTAAAATCAAGGAATATTTTTAAGGAGGTAATTAAATGAAAACAGCAGGAAAAATCGCTTTGGGCAAACCCGGCAATTTCAGAGAACAGTTGCCCATGATAATGCTGGCAGTACCGTTTTTTACTTTCTTTGTTCTTTTTACGGTAGTACCTATTGTTTCTTCGATAGTTCTCAGTTTCACATCTTACGATATGGTTTCGTCACCGAAATTTTCGGGAATTGAAAATTATATGCGTATGTTCATTCAGGATGATGTGTTTTTGACCACACTCAAAAACACGGTCGCTTTGGCGGTGGTTGTGGGTCCTATCGGTTTTATGCTGGCTTTTTTGCTGGCATGGCTTGTAAATGAATTTTCCACCGGACTCAGAACGCTTTTTTCGTTTATGTTTTATGCTCCGAGCCTTGTCGGAAACGCTTATTTTATTTGGAAAATCGCTTTCAGTGGTGACTCATACGGCTATATAAACAGTCTTTTGCTTTCGATCGGTGTAATAACCGAACCGATTGTTTGGCTTAAAAGTCCGCAATACCTTTTTACCATTATTATAATTGTTCAGTTGTGGCAGAGTATGGGTGTTTCGTTCCTTTCAAATATTTCGGGACTGCAAAATGTAAACCGAGATTTATATGAAGCGGGCGCAATCGACGGTATACGCAACCGTTGGCAGGAATTAAGATACATAACCCTGCCGTCAATGTCGCATATGCTGTTGTTCAGTGCCGTAATGCAAATTCAAAGCAGCTTTTCAATAAGCGCGGTTGCTGTTGAATTGGCGGGTTATCCGTCGGTTCAACATTCGGTTGATACAATCGTAACGCATATGTCGGATATGGCAACCGTACGTTATGAACTGGGCTATGCTTCGGCTATAGCGGTGGTGCTGTTCGTCTTAATGGCGGGCACCCGTATGATTATAGGCAAAGCGCTCGGTTCGGTCAGCAAGTAGGGTGGGTGAACAGAGAATGTTAAAGAACTTATACAACAAATACAGACTTGCAAATCCGAAAAAGTCTTTTTCAAATCGGTTTACCCGCTCAAAATTCGGAAATTTTATGTGTATGCTTTTGATAGTCGCGGCGGGACTGTTTTCAATGCTTCCCTTGATTTATGCGGTTGTCACATCATTTAAGCCGATTGATGAACTGCTTGTTTTTCCCCCGACTTTCTTCGTTAAAAGACCGACCACGGTAAACTATGTCGCACTGCCGGGACTTATTTCCAGTCTTTCGGTTCCGCTTTCGAGATATGTTTTTAACAGCTTTTTCATAACCATTGTGACCTCGGTTTTCAATATCCTTTTCTCGGCAATGGCGGCTTTTTCGCTTTCAAAAGGAACCTACAGATTCAGAGGTGCGCTTTTCCTTATAATCCAGTTTGCACTTATGTTTAACAGTTACACACTTTCGATTCCTCAGTATTTGATATTCTCAAAACTGAAAATCGTAGATACCTACTGGGTTTACATACTTCCGCAACTGGCAAGCACCCTCGGCGTATTCCTTATAAAGCAGTATATCGAAGGTTATGTGCCCGACGCGCTTATGGAAGCTGCAAAGATTGACGGTGCGGGATATTTCCGAATTTTTTGGAAAATTATTATGCCGATAATCAAGCCGGCGTGGCTTACCGTTGTACTCTTCGCTTTCAGAGATATATGGGCTGCCATTCCGAACGGCACCATCTTCAGCGAAGAACTTAAAACTTTGCCGCAGGTGGTAAATCAGATTACTGCCGGAGGTATTGCAAGAAACGGAAGTGCAATGGCGGTAACCACAATAATGATGATACCGCCGATTTTGGTTTATCTTATTTCGCAAAGCAATGTTGTGGAGGCAATGAGCAGTGCGGGTATTAAAGAATAGAGGAGTGCGATTCTGATATGCGAAAAAATTTAACGCGCTTTTTTGCAGTTTTGCTGGCGATAATGCTTCTTGCTTCGGGCACGACTGTTGCTTTTGCAGCCGAAAGTGTCGATCAGGTTCCGTATGAGAGTTATACATATTGGACCGATGTTACCGATGAAAGAAAAGCGGTTTACAGCCGCCCGATGTATGAAACCGCATTTGTTCTTGATGCGCTGAAACTCGGAATTGACGACTTCGATATCATCAACGACATTTTCGGTGACGGTGAAAAAATTTATATTCTTGACAATTCGGCAAGAATCGTTATCCTTGACAGCGGATACAATTTGATTGGCGAATTGGGCAAGATAACCGCATCGGACGGAACCGTATATGATTATTCCGGTGCGCAGAGTTTATATGTTCATACCGACAAGACGATTTTTATTTCGGACACGAACAATCAAAGAGTTTTGCGTGTGAATCCCGACGGCACACTGAATGACATATACACATTGCCGGATTCTTCTTTGATACCCGACGATTTCGTTTACAAACCGCTCAAAGCCGTTATGGATTCTCACGGATATTTATATGTCTTGAGCGACGGTTCATATTACGGAGCATTGCTCTATGCCCCTGACAAGAGTTTCACGGGATTTTACGGTGCAAACACCGTAACTACGGGAATTGCAACCACAATGCAAAATATTATAAAGCGTATCTTCCCGAACAACAAAAAACAAAGTGCAAGTGCGAGAACTTTGCCGTACGCTTTTGTTGATATTGTTATTGACGGCAACGATTTTATCTATACCGCAACCGGCAAGACCAAAACATATGACCGCACGGGACAGATAAAAATGCTTAATCCCGGCACCGGCAGTAATATTCTTGATTCGGAAGATGTTAATTTTACCGATGATCAATTCAACACGACAATGAAAAACGGTACGCAAATCGAACAGGATATCGTCGGTCTGGAGGTTACGGATAACGGTTATATTTTCTGTATCGATTCGCAGTTCGGCAGAATATATCTTTATGACCGCTCTGCGAGAATGCTTTCCGCTTTCGGCGGAGGGCTCGGCAAAGGTGAGCAGGCGGGAACATTTATTAACGCCAATGCAATCACACTCAACGGCAGCGATGTTATTGTCAGCGATAAAGGGAAAAACAGTATAACAATATTTAAAATTACCGAATTCGGTCAACTGGTAACAGGGCTTATCGATATAACCTTGGAAGGCAAGTATCTTGAAGCGCGTGAAGGTTGGGAAAAGGTAATATCGCTTGACAGCAATTTTCAACCGGCATACAGCGGTTTGGCGCGTGCCTATCTTGCCGAAGGCAGTTATAAAGAGGCTATGGACACCGCAAAGCAGGGCTATGACAGAGAAACCTATCAACTGGCGTTTGAATATTACCGCAAGGGGATTTTGGAAGAATATTTTTGGCTTATAGCGCTGATTATCGTTTTGGTGATTGCCGCCGTTGTAACGGTAAGTGTGGTTTTGAAAAAGAAACACATAAAGCTGATTAAAAACAGGCATATAAGCCTTATGTTTAAAACACTGATTCATCCGGTCCTTGCTTTTGACGAGATAAAGGAAAAGAATCAGGGCTCGATTGTTATTTCGGTTGTTCTTACGGCACTGTTTTATGTGACTGCCGTTGTTCAGGTGATATGCGGCGGGTTTATGTTCACGGTTTACGACCCCTCATCTTTTAACTCGATATGGGTATTTGTAAGAAGCGCGGGACTTGTTATTCTGTGGATTTTCAGCAACTGGATGATATCCACCCTTATGCAGGGCAAGGGCACCATGCGTGAAATTTGCGTTGTGACATGTTACAGCTTGATGCCGATAATCATAGAACGCCTGTTAAGATTGGTGCTTACCAATATTTTGCTTCCGTCGGAAGCGATGTTCTTAACGGGAATGAATGCGATAGCCATCGGCTATGCCGCGATTTTGATGATAATAGGCTTGATAAAAATTCACGATTACAGTATGTCGCGCCTTATCGGAACCGGTTTCATCAGTATTTTGTGGATGGCGGTTTTGATATTTATAATGGTGCTGGTTGTAATGCTCATCCAGCAGTTGGGCGGATTTATTGTCACGGTATTCCTTGAAGCCATTTCTTAGTAGGGAGGGATATTTTTGAAACACTTAAGATTTATTTCTTCATTATGTGCCGTTGCATTGATCTTCGCATCGCTTGCAGGTTGCAACAACAGTGATGCAGTCAGCGGCAACGTGTATGATACTTCGGTTGAAAGCGCGGATTTTGAAGGTGATGTAATAGCGGAAAACAACAATTATATCCTTTCCTTTAACAAAACCTCTTCGGGTGTGTATCTTGCGGATAAAAAATCGGGTAAGGTGTTCGGCACCAATCCCGAAGACGAGGGCGGTCAAAAGGTTGACGAACTGGGAATGCCGATTAAAAGGCATCCGCAACTGGAATCGGTTATCAGTTTGGAATATCTTAATGTCACAGACAACACGACATCGAAACTGATTTCATATACATCGGCGGTTCAGGACGGTCGCACGGTCTGTGAAAAATGCGAAAACGGATTAAAGGTGTCGTATTATTTTGACGATGCGGAAATAATGGTTCCTTTGATTTATACTTTGCGGGATGACAGTCTTGCGATTACACTTGACCCCACCGAAATTCAAGAAAACGGCAATATGATTATTTCGGTTTCGGTGGCACCGTATTGGTGCGCGTTGGCAAACACCTCCGACAATGGTTATATTATGTATCCCTCTGGTTCGGGTGCGCTGGTTTATCCAAAGGAGATATCCGCACAGGGTGAAACTTATTCAGCTGAGGTTTTCGGAACCGATCTTGCAAAAGAAATATCGGATAAAATTTCAACCGAAAAGGCAATTCGTCTTCCGGTTTACGGTGTTACCGACGGTACGGCGGGCACACTTGCGGTGATAGAAAACGGTGCCGATTCTTCAATAATCGATATGACGGTCGGCTCGACATCAATCGGATATTCCGCGGTTTATACCACATATCAGCTCAGAGGCTATACCACAAATGTCAAAGAGCTCTACAACAACAGGTATTATGAGGGCAATGTTTATTCCGATAATATGATTAACGCACCGCTAACAATCGGATTTTATCCCTTTGTTTCGGAAAATGCGGATTATAACGATATGGCAGATATATACCGCAGATACCTTGATAAAACAGAGGGCGAAAAAGAAAATGCCGATTCCGTTAAACTGAGTTTTTCAATGGTGGGCGGCACAATGATTTCAAAATCGTTTTTGGGCATCCCTTATAAAACGCTCTACACTTCAACTACGGTTTCGGATGTTGCCGAAGTTCTTGCGGATTTGAAAAAAAGCGGTGTTGAAGCGGACACGGTTAATTTGAGCGGATTCACGGTAAACGGAATCGATTCAAATAAACTCGGCGGAAACTTTAAAATTGACGGTAAACTCGGTTCGGCGAAAGATTTGAAATCGCTGGCAGAGGATAATAAAAACACCGATTTTTATCTTGACGTCGATACGGTGAGTTTTGATACTTCCGCAAACGGATTTTCAAACTATTTCGATGCGGCGGTCAGAGCCAACAAGAAAACGGCAAAGCTTTACAAATACGATATTGCCGTTTTGGGAAAACTTTCCGACGGAGCACAGTCACTCCTTGCGCGTGACAGGATTGTCGATGCGGTTGCGAAAGCGGTTGACAAAACCGATAAATACACAGGTATCGGAATAGGTTTGTCGGCACTTTCAAATACGGTATATTCCGATTATTCCGACAAGAAAGACCCGTCTTATTATGCCAAAGCGGGATTTTCAAATCAGGTTTCAAAAGCTTTGAATGAAATTAAAGACCGAAAAGTTCTTGTGAGCGATGCCAATGTTTATGCGGCGGTCAATTCAAACACGGTTATAAACGCTCCTACATATTCTTCAAAATCGCGTCTTTTCGATTGTGAAATTCCGTTTTATTCTTTGGCTCTCAGGGAAAGAACGGCACTCACCTGCTCAAGCATAAATCTGGCAACGGATTCAAAAACTCGGCTTTTGCAAGCGGTTGAAAGCGGAATAGGAATTTCATATACGGTGATAGAAAAATATTCCACCAAACTTATAGACAGCAACTCAAAGCTGTTCTATAACAGCCGTTACGACAGCATTAAATCAGCCATAGTTTCCGATTATAATGCGGTTTCAGACTATTTTGACAAGATTTCAGGTGTCGGGATAGCACGACATAATATACTGGATTCGGGTTTAAGAGAAACGGTGTTTGAAAACGGAATAAGGGTTTATGTGAATTATTCCGATAAACCCGTTGAGTCGGTTGCGGGCGAGATACCCGCAAAGAGTTTTGCGGTATCGGAGGCGAATGTATGAAAAAGAAAAAATATCGCGGAATAGAACAAATTAAGAGCCGTTACGGTTGGTTGTTTATTTCCACTTGGCTTATCGGTGTTGTACTTTTCTTCGCGATTCCCGCAATTCAATCTTTGATTTACTCTTTTTCGCAGGTTTATTTTTCGGAACAGATGAACGGCGTGCAGATGACCACCGAATGGGTGGGACTTAAAAACTATGTTTATATAATAGGTGAGCACACCGAATATTTAAACTGGCTGACAAAATCGGTAACCAATTTCCTTTACTCAATGCCGATAATTGTTCTGCTCAGTATGGTGCTGGCACTTTTGCTGAACCAAAAGTTCAGAGGACGTCTGTTTTTCCGCGCAGTCTATTTTATGCCCGTAATTATAGCAACGGGTGTTGTAATAAACTTGGTAAACGGTATGGCCGGCACCGATATGACGGCATCGTCGGTGAGTGATACGGTTTCGGGCGGATTGTTCAGCGTTAACGATATTATGTCGGTGCTTGACCTGCCCGCACAGGTTGCCGAATATGTTCAAAAGATTATAGGCGATATATTCGACCTTATCTGGAACAGCGGTATACAAACGGTACTGTTCCTCGCGGGATTGCAGTCGATTCCCTCATCGCTTTACGAAGCAAGCAAGGTTGAGGGTGCAACAAAATGGGAAGAATTTTGGTTTATAACTTTTCCGATGCTTTCCAATGTAACATTGCTGGTTATCATTTACACGATGATTGAAACACTTGTAAGCAACAGCAATGTAATGGTATCACACATTTATTCGCTTATGAATGCGGCTGTTTACGATACAACCTCGGCTATGATGTGGTTCTATTTTCTGGTTATAGGTTGTGTTATGGGACTGATTGTTATTCTCTATAGAAAAGTCCTGCAAAACAGATGGTCTTAATAGGGGGAACGAAAATGGAAAAAATTTATAAAAACGGTTCTCCGAACGCATCTAAGAAAGTAAAGAATATCGCAAAGAAAGTTTCACCGAAACTTTGGTTCGCCGTAAGGCTTGTTTTGCTCATTTCAATCGGATTTGTTATTTTATATCCATTGATTTATATGATTACAACCTCACTTGTAAGCCGAAACGGATTCTTCAATTCGACGCGGGTTTGGATACCCGAAAAAATAAGCCCGATGTTCAACTATAAAACAGCGTGGCAACTTTTGGATTACGGTAATTCGTTTATATCGACCTTGAAGTATGAAATTGTCAGTGCGCTGATTGAGGTTGTCACCTGTGCCGTTACGGCATACGGATTTGCCCGATTTGATTTCAAGGGCAAAAAGGCGCTTATAGGTGTTCTTTTCCTTACAATACTGCTTCCCGATATGATGCTTTTGATTCCGCGAATGGCAAACTATTCCAAAATGGATCTTTTCGGAATTCTGGGGCTTGTAAACAAAATTACCGGTGTGGATTTAAGAATGAATATTCTTGACAGCGTTTGGGCATTTTATCTGCCGTCGATTTTCTCGATGGGGCTCAGAGCGGGTATTATGATATTCATATATATGCAGTTCTTCTCAAGCTTCCCGCGGGAACTTGAAGAAGCGGCGTGGATTGACGGTGCGGGTCCGATTAAAACCTATATAAAAATCGCGTTACCGTCATCCGGCGTTGTAATAACCACGGTTCTTGTTTTCTCACTCATTTGGCACTGGAACGATTATTTGCTTTGTGCGATGTATCTTAACAAATCCGTGCCGTTGGCGCTGTCGTTGAATCAGTTGCCGACAACGCTTACAACGCTCGGTTATTACCTTAACCCCGAAACCCCCGAAACCCTCGCGTTTCAAATGGCGGGCTGCGTGCTTTTTGTAACTCCTATGCTTATAGTTTATATGATTTTACAGCGTAGGTTTATTGAAAGTATCGACAGGGTAGGAATAACAGGTTAGTTTTTTATTCGGGCACAACCGAATTAAAATAAATAAAAAAAGGAGAAAGAGTTATGTTTAAAAAAGGTAGCAATTTCACAAAACTTATCTGTATGTTGGCAGTGCTTGCTTTACTGGCGGGTTGCGGCTCAAACGGCGGCACAACCGACAATACGGATAAAGGAAACAACGGCAAAGACAACGGCAAAGACAGACCCATCAGTCAAGTTTCGGCAACAGGCGTTGACCCCGAACAATATCGCGGCACAACGGTTGTTTACGCAACATGGAAAAACCCCGACCAAAACGAAGACGGTCCCGTAATAGAAGCTTTTCAAAAGAAGTACGGAATAACCGTTGATATCGATATGGTCCCGCAGGATACTTATGTCAACGAAATAGCGGGTAAAATCGCTTCGGGCACTTCTCCCGACATTTTCTTTGACAACTGTTTCTTCCCGTCATCACTTTCGGTTTTACAGCCCATCGATGCTATGAAACTTGACCTTAATGACAGCATTTGGGATCAGGGAATGATTAAGATGTCCACCCTCGGCGGCAAGACATTCCTTGTAAACACCGTGGGTAATATTTGGGCAGAGGTTGACTGCTTGTTCTATAACAAGAAAATCTTTAAAGACAACAACATCACCACACCCGAAGAATACTATGAAGCGGGCAAGTGGAATTTCGCGGCACTTACAAAGGCAATGAAAGATGTTAAAAACGCGGGATATATCGGCGGTTATATTGACGTTCAGTCGTTGCTTGCTTCCACCGGTTCGGGATTCTATAAGTTTGAAAACGGTCAGTTCTCAAACGGCATAGATGCCATGACCACAAATGTTCTCACACAAATTTCCCAGTGGGTAAGCGACGGTCTTATTAAAGACCCCATGGAACACAATCTGCTCAACAACTTTATAACCGGAAAATGCGGTATTGCGGTTACCAATGCTTACGGCTTAAAGGCAACAGGTTATTTCCGCGATATGAACCCGAATGATATCGGTTTCACCTATATTCCGAGCTATGATGAAAAAACACCGGCATACACAACCGGTCTTTTCCGCGGCTGGGGTCTTGTAAGGGGTGCTAAGAATCCCGAAGCGGCAGGCATTTTCCTGCGTTATTATCTTGATGCAAGTAATTATGATGCAAAATCCGCATTTGTTAACGAAGAAGCACAGAATTTCTTCTTTAAACTCACTTCCGGCGTTGATACCGATGAAAAGAATCCCTATATGCTTTTGGGTATCACGGCACTTTGCAGTGAAAGCACAGGCGACTATACAGGTATTTCAAGTATGGCGGCGGCTCAGGTCAGCACACAGGTTTCGAGTATTTCACCCAAGGTAACAAACAACGCAAAGAAAGTTAACGAAGAAATCACAAAACAGCTGAAATCATTGGGACTCAATTAAAACAAACCTTTACTTACGAAAGGAGCTGTGAAAATGAAAAAGGTTAAAAGATTTTCCGTGAAATGGATTGCGGTCATCGCGGCAGTGGCGATAATATTCTCAAGTCTTTCCGCGGGATTTATCGGTCTTGCTACGAAAAACAGTATACCGGAAGGCATAACGGTATGGGACGGCACGGTTGCGACAGCGTTTGCAAGCGGTACCGGAA
>CAZGRC010000004.1:0-16409 GCA_964528125.1 uncultured Ruminococcus sp. | reverse complement strand
TATATAATGTTATAAAATAAAAAACAATTTCGGAGGGTAAAATTATGTCACAATATACTGATGCAAAGGCGCGTTATGCCGCTCTCGGCATTGATGTTGACGGTGCTGTTCAAAAACTTTTAAACACCACCGTAAGCGTTCACTGTTGGCAGGGGGACGATGTGGTCGGTTTTGAAAGCGCGGGTGAGGCACTTTCCGGCGGAATTCAAACCACCGGCAATTATCCCGGAAAAGCCACCACTCCCGAACAGTTAATGGCCGATATGGACAAGGCGTTTTCGCTGGTTCCAGGCAAAAAGAAACTTAATCTTCACGCCTGTTACGCGATTTTTGAAAACGGCAATTCGGTCGGTCGCGACAGAATTGCGCCGTGTCACTTTTCAAAATGGGTTGAATATGCCAAAGAACGCGATATGGGTATCGACTTCAACCCGACATTTTTTTCACACCCCATGGTAAAAAACGGACTGACCCTTTCTTCACCCGATGAAGAGGTTCGCCGTTACTGGGTGGAACACGGCAAGCGCTGTCTTGAAATTTCACAGTATTTTGCCGAGGAAACGGGCATACCCTGTGTTATGAACATATGGATTCCCGACGGATACAAAGACATCCCTGCCGACCGTTACTCACCCCGTGCACGTTTCAAAAAGTCACTTGACGAAATTCTTTCCGTTTCCTATGACAAAACAAAGGTTTATGTAACACTCGAATCAAAGGTTTTCGGAATCGGTCTTGAATCCTACACCGTGGGTTCGGCGGAATTCTGCCTTTCATATTCGGCACAAAAGGGCATTACCCCCCTTATGGATAACGGTCACTATCACCCGACCGAACTGGTGTCAGACAAAGTTCCGTCACTTTTGCTGTTTAACGAAAAAATCGCACTTCACATAACACGCGGCGTTCGTTGGGACAGCGACCATGTTGTATTGCTGGATGACGAAACCAAGGAAATTGCCAAAGAAATCGTCAGATGTGATGCTCTCGACCGTGTATTCATCGCAACCGACTATTTTGATGCATCCATAAACCGTGTTTCGGCATGGGCTACAGGTCTGCGCAATGTTCAAAAAGCTCTGCTTTCGGCTCTACTCACCCCGCATGAACGTATGAAAAAACTTCAAGATAACGCCGAATTCACCGAACTTATGGTACTAAGCGAAGAACTCAAGACCTATCCTTTCGGTGAAATATGGGCGCACTATTGCGAAGTTGCGGGTGTGCCCTGTGACGGTGAATGGTTCAAAGAAATCAAAAAATATGAAGACGAAGTTCTTTCAAAGAGAGGTTAAACACAATGGGAATACTTGATACAAAGGTTATACGTGATTATATCCGTATGTGCAATGACGGCTGGGAACAGGGTTGGCACGAAAGAAACGGCGGCAACCTGACCTACCGTATGACACCCGCCGAAATTGAAGAATGCCGTCCTTATTTTTCCACCGAACGCGAGTGGGTGAATATGGGTGTCAAAGCGGAAAATCTTCGCGGCGAATACTTTATCGCAACGGGTTCGGGCAAGTTCTTCCGCAACGTTATACTCGAACCTCAGGAAAATATATGCATAGTCGAAATAAACGGTGACGGCGACAGTTACCGCATTGTATGGGGACTTGTAAAGGGCGGAAAACCCACAAGCGAATTCCCCAGTCATTTTATGAACCACAGTGTCAGAAAGGCGGCAACCAACGGCGAAAACCGCGTTATATATCACGCACATCCCGCCAATATCATCGCCATGACATATTTTGTGCCGCTTACCGCGCGCGATTTCACCCGTGTCCTCTGGCAAAGTGCTACCGAGTGTCCCGTTGTTTTTCCGGGCGGTGTCGGTGTTGTTGAATGGATGGTGCCCGGCGGTGCCGACATTGCCATGGCAACAAGTGAACTTATGAAAAAATATGACGCGGCGATTTGGGCGCACCACGGACTTTTCTGTTCCGGTCCCGATTTTGATATAACTTTCGGTCTTATGCACACCATTGAAAAAGCAGCGGAAATTTATGTAAAGGTTATGTCCTGCAGACATGGCATACGCCAAACCATTACAGATGATAACCTCCGCGCAATAGCAACGGAATTCGGCGTTACTTTGAACGAAGAATTCTTAGACTGACCAACCGTTTAAACCGTATTACGTAAACCCCCGAAGTCTGCTTGTTTTAAGCGAACTTCGGGGGTTTAATATTCGTATAAATAACTGTTGTTCCCGTTAATATTTCGGTTAACGGGAACGTTTTTAAACCGATTTTGCCTTGTTTGCAAGGTCAAAAAGCACACCCATTGCTTCGATAGGTGTTAAGGTGTTGACGTCAAGCACCTGTAATTCTTTCAAAATTTCCGATGCACTTTGCATCTCTATGGGCAGTTGCGCATCGGGCGAAGGCGCGGTTTTATAGGTGACCGTCCCCTCTTCCTCAACCTTGCGAAGTATTGCCTTTGCGCGGTCGATAACCGTGGACGGTATGCCGCTCAGTTTCGCGACTTCTATACCATAACTGTCATCGGCGCCGCCGCAGACAATTCTTCTGAGGAATATAATATCGTCTCCGCGCTTCTTAACGGCAATATTATAATTCTTAACGCCTTTAAGTTCGTTTTCCATCTCGGTAAGTTCGTGATAATGTGTGGCAAACAGCGCCTTTGCGCCGAGCTTTCGCTTGTCGGCAACATATTCAAGCACGGCGCGTGCTATTGACATTCCGTCAAATGTCGAGGTGCCGCGACCGATTTCATCAAGAATAAGCAAACTGTTTTTGGTGGCGTTTTTAAGTATGTCCGCAACCTCACTCATTTCGACCATAAAGGTTGACTGACCGCTTGCAAGGTCGTCAGATGCTCCCACACGGGTAAATACCGCATCTACAATACCTATTTCAGCCATTTCCGCAGGAACAAACGAACCCGTCTGTGCCATAAGCGTTATAATGGCTGTCTGGCGCATATATGTGGATTTGCCGGCCATATTCGGTCCCGTAATAATCGCGCAACGGTTATCCTGCAGGTCAAGTTTTGTATCGTTTGCGACAAACGGCGATTTTATTACCTGTTCCACAACGGGGTGACGACCGCCCTTGATGTTTATAACACCGCTGTTATTTACAAGCGGTCGGCAGTAGTTGTTATCCACCGCCGTTTGCGCAAAAGAACACAGAACATCAAGTCGGGCAAGTGCCGCCGCTGTTTTTTGAAAACGCAACAGCTCCCCCGCAACATTTTTGCGTATGGAATCGAAAATCTCATATTCCAACTGAATTACCCTGTCTTTGGCAGTGAGCACACGGGTTTCAATCTGTTTCAGTTCTTCGGTAATAAACCGCTCACAGTTAGTCAGCGTTTGCTTTCTTATGTATGTTTCGGGTACACGGTCAAGGAAAGAGTTTGTAACCTCAATATAATATCCGAAAACCTTATTATAGCGAACCCGCAGATTTTTAATACCGGTAGCCTCGCGTTCCTTGTTTTCAATCTCTTTTATATAGTCGGTGCCGCCGTTCATATCGCGGCGCAAACGGTCAACTTCTTCACTGTAACCCTCGCGAATGACCCCGCCTTCTTTTATTGTCAAAGGCGGTTCATCGACTATTGCGCCGTCAATAAGAGAAACTATATCCTCCAACGTGTCAATATCATTATGTATACATTTAAGCATACGGCTTGAAGCGCCCGCCAAAAGTTCTTTTATAACGGGAAAACGGTGTGCGGTTGCCGCAAGCAATACAAGGTCTTTGGCTGTGGCGGTGCCGTAAACCGCGCGGGTCATCAAGCGCTCAATATCTCTTATACCAGTTAAATATTCGGTGGCTTCACAGCGCATAACGGTAGCGGAACACAGTTCTTCAACCGCATTCTGGCGCAATGTTATTTCGGTAATGGAAAGCAACGGTTTCAACATCCAACTTCTGATAAGGCGCTTACCCATAGCCGTTTTTGTTTTATCAAGCACCCATAAAAGCGAACCTTTTTTTGCCTTGGTGCGCATGGTTTCACATATTTCAAGATTTCTTACCGCCGTCATATCAAGGCGCATATACTGTGCTTCGGTATAATATTTCACCGAATTCACCGAAAGTTTTCCGCCTTTGCCGGTTTCATGCAGATATTCCACCGTGGCTCCAAGTGCCGCCACCGATTTTGCCTCGGCGGGAATACCCAAATTTTCGGTGCTGATTACACCGAACTGCATATTTATATGCTCGTTGCAACTGTGCACATCAAAAACAGCGGAGTCACGTTCTGTAACCGCACCCTCAAATCGTGATGCGAGCAATCTTGAAAACAGCGGATGTGCGCGATCCTCGGCACTGATAAGCAGTTCACTTGTACCGAACCGCAAAAGTTCGTCAAAGGCGTGTTCACACATATTGTCGCCTGAAACATCCGTAACCAGCGTTTCACCTGTAGATGCATCTACAAAGCATATGCCGATACTGTCCTCACCGATACACACCGCCGCAAGAAAATTGTTGCGTGTTTCGTCAAGCATACTGTCTTCGATGACGGTGCCGGGCGTAATAACCCGCACAACCTCGCGACGCACCAAACCTTTCGCTTTGGCGGGGTCTTCGGTTTGTTCGCATATCGCGATTTTATATCCCCTGTCAACGAGCCTTGCGATATATCCTTCGCAACTGTGATAAGGCACCCCACACATTGGCGCGCGTTCTTCAAGTCCGCACTCCTTGCCCGTAAGCACCAAATCCAGTTCGCTTGACACGGTTTTGGCATCATCGAAAAACATTTCATAAAAATCGCCCAATCGGAAGAAAAGAATAGAATCTTTATTCTGTTCCTTTATCTCCATATACTGTTGCATCATCGGCGATAATTCTGCCATAAAAACACTCTCCGTACTTTGTACTTAATTAACTTAATAATCAGTGGCATCCGCCGCAGGTGGAACAACTGCCGGTACACTGGGTTTCGGGTTCGCAGGTTGCGGGATCCGCACCGTCAACGCACTGCATAATAACGCTGTTTACATCCTGAATCAGTGTGTCAAGTTCCGCTTTTGCGGCATTGTATTCCGCCATGGCGGGCGAAGACATAATATCACCGTATATATCGCGAAGTTTTGTATTGAGTTCTTTGATTTTTTCCTCATCACGCTGTTCTGCGGTCATTTCACGGTCAAGATTCATACGTATTGTGTTGAATTCACCGATATTGTTTTGCAGTGCCGTGTCGTTATCATTTTCAAGTTTCGCCTTTGCATAACGTATAAAACGCTCATCCGACTGAATTGCACTTCCGAGATTTCTTGCTGCTTCTAAAACTGTCATTTCAAATACCTCTTTTGTTTTTATATAATAGTACCTTTAAGTACATTTGTATACGAATTGATTTTCACATTGACAAATTTTCCGATAAGATCGCCGCCGCCCTCAAATTCGACACTCACCGTGCCGGATGTTTTGCCGCGAAGCACACCGTTATCCGCTTCTTCGCACAAAACACGCTGAACGGTGCCGACAAGCGACTGCATCACCCCGACGGAGATTTCCTCCTGCACACGCAACAGTTCCGTCAGCCATCTTCCCTTTTCGGCACGCGGCACGCGGTCCGGCATAGCCGCCGCCGGTGTTCCCTCGCGCGGAGAATATATGAACGTGAAAAGCGAAGTGAATCCGACCTCTTTCACAAGTGAAAGGGTCTGCTCAAAATCCTCGCGTTCTTCACCGGGGAAGCCTACAATTATATCGCTTGTAAAAGCAATGTCGGGCATACGCTCGCGCGCGGCTTTTATAAGTCCGAGATAGGTTTCCCTGTCATAACGTCGGTTCATCGCGCGAAGTATCCTGTCACTTCCGCACTGGAACGGCAAATGCAAATGTCTTTCCACCTTTTCACAGTCGCGCATGGCGTCCAGCAGTTCGGGCGTGCAGTCTTTTGGGTGCGATGTCATAAATCTTATGCGGAAATCACCCTCAATCGCATTTACACGGCGCAGGAGTTCGGCAAATGCGATTCCGCCGTCGATTCCTTTGCCGTAGGAATTAACGTTTTGACCCAGCAACATAATTTCCTTAAATCCGGCATTCACCATTTCGCGTGCTTCTCGGATTATTTCATCCGCATCGCGTGAGCGTTCTCTGCCGCGCACGTACGGCACAATACAGTATGTACAGAAATTATCGCATCCGCGCATAACGGGAAGCCATCCCTTTATGTCCCCGTCCCGCCTTACGGGAACGCCCTCGGTAATATCGCCGTTTAAAAGCTCGGTTTCAAAAATTCTGCCTTCTCCCGAAAGACGGCGGTAAACAAATTCGGGCAAACGGTGTTGCACCTGTGTACCGAACACAATATCGACATAAGGATAGCTCTTTTTAAAGCGTTCGCAAACGCTCGCCTGCTGTGCCATACAGCCGCAAACGCAAAGCAACATATGCGGCTTTCGGCGTTTGTGGTGTTTCATTGCTCCGACGTTGCCGTACACCCTGTCTTCGGCGTGACCGCGTACCGCGCAGGTGTTAAACAGTATAAGGTCGGCGTCGGCGGGATCTTCGGTAAACCCGTAGCCCATAAGCGATAATTCGCCTTTCATATGTTCCGAATCGCTGACATTCTGCTGACAGCCGTAGGTTATTACACAGGCCTTGGGTTTAAACCCAAGCCCCGAAAGTATTTCGCGCACCCTTGAAGCATAAGCTTGCTGTTCGGGCGGATATTCACGTTGTGTTAAAAAAGACAATGCCAGTGCTCCTTTTTAAGCAAAATTTTAACTTCTACATTATACACGCTTTTTCACACTTTATCAAGTTTTTTCGATATTTTACGTCAATATAAGAATTACCGCCGTCAAAACGAGCGCCGCCAAAGCCAAAAACAGCCCACACATCACCGCACGGCGGCGTTTTACATGTTTGCGAAGCGGAACAGGCGGTTTTTCTATCTCGCGCGCCATCTGACCTGCCGCGCGTGCAAGACGTTTGGTACTCAAATTTCCGTATTTCGGAGAAACATAAAACACAATCTTTTCAAACATACGGCTTCCCGTATCATTTACCTCAATTACCGTTTTGTTAACACCTTTTACCATTTTTTAACTCCCTTGTTATTTGCTGATTTTATTTTTGGCAAAAGATGTAATTTGTATTCTCGGTTTACATAAAAATGTGGATAACTCGGTGGAAAAGTTTATAAACTCCCCTTTAACACCGCAAAAAGTTATCAACCGCGTGTAGAATTTTGCGGTTTTATGTAAATCATTCGTAATGCCGTCCGGTAAGAAAAGCCACCGTCCTTTCCACCGAATCTTTTGAAGTTCCCCAATCTTTTTCGGCGGCAGCTGCACTGCGATAATCATACATCGAACAATATTTTGAAACATCGTCACAGAGTGATTTGGCATAATCTCCCGTAATTCGGGTTAAATTTTTCGCCATTTCCGAACCGTTTCGCGGGCATTTGCGTTTATCAAGTCCCGAAATCAAACGCTCATAATGCGGCAGACAGAACTGTTGCTGTGCATTGAACAAATCGCGAAAGTCGCGTTCGTTTTCATAACAGCGGTATATCGTTTCCATCATTCTGGAAACACCCCATTCGATTTTATCGCAGACAAAACAACTGTCGTGGAGTTTATGCACTTTATCCGCCCTTTTGATATCGGAATTGAACAGTAGTTTTTTATCAAAAATATTCTGACTCACGCTTTTTATGTGCGTTTCAAGCATAAGTGCCAACTGAAGACGGCCGCGACGCGCCATCATTTTATCGTAATGCACGGTGCAAAATCCGATTTTGTTGGTTTCAATCCTCACGTCGGGCTCCATCATGGCATCGCCCATAATATAATCGAGGATTCTTTCTTCAACCGTGGCGTACATACGGCATATCGGGCAACCGTCGTTCTGTTCAAAAACCTCACTTACCGGAATGGTACAAATATCATCTCTCATAAAATCACATCCTTGATTTATATTTTAACACAGTTTACCTTATAATTCAAATCAAATATAAATTGAATATCATTCACATTTGCTTTACTTTGCAAAGCAAAAATGTTATAATTCAAATATGAAGAGGTGCAACATATGTTTTCTGTAGAATATAAAGACAACAACGCCCTTTTAACGGGAATAAAAGAATTCGACCTTGCCCAAACCCTTGACTGCGGACAGGCATTCCGCTGGTCGGATGACGGTAACGGTCGCTGGCACGGTGTTGCGTTTAACCGCTGTCTTGAAATCGAAAAGACGGATGACCGTTTCATTTTTTACAATACCACACCCGAAGATTTTGAAAATCTGTGGCGCGGATATTTCGATCTCGACCGCGACTACAGCGCGGTGATTTCGGACATAAGCGGCAATGAAATTTTGCGAAACGCGGCGCAGTACGGTCGCGGTATAAGAATTTTATCACAGGAACCGTGGGAAACCCTCTGTTCGTTTATAATTTCACAAAACAACAATATACCTCGCATAAAAGGAATAATCGAACGCCTTTGTTCGAATTTCGGTGAAAATTGCGGCAATTCTTACACATTCCCAACCGCCGAAAAAATTTCGGTGCTCACAGTCGAAGACCTCGCACCGCTCCGTTGCGGATTCAGAGCAAAATACATAATCGATGCGGCGGTAAAAGTCGCAAGCGGTGACATTGACCTTGCAACGCTTAAAACCGCCGACACCGAAACGGCACGCAACACACTTATGAACATTAAGGGGGTCGGTCCGAAGGTTGCCGACTGCACGCTTTTGTTCGGTTTGGGACACATTTCGGCATTCCCCCGAGATGTATGGATAAAACGCGCCATGCAAGACCTGTTCGGCGGAGAATTACCCGCCTGTGCCCTGCCATACGCCGGAATCGTTCAGCAATACATTTTCTACTACGCAAGAGAACACGGTAACAAATAAAGGCTCTATAATAAATGTTGGGGTGAACCAAGTAGAGTCTACGAAGAAAAATTAAAAAAAGTAGAGCATATTTGGAAGAAATCCGTTAAAATGGAATTGCTTAGAAACCATGAACGGAGGAACCGAATATGCTCTATAATTATTTTACCGAAAAACTAATAGGATTGCAAGGGTTAAAAGTCACAAATATCGAAAATGAAGAAAAAACAATTACCATTTATGCGGAAATGGTAAGAAAAAATACATCTGTATCTGTTGCGCTGCCACGACCGATGTAATTCACGATTGCAGGACACAAAGGATAAAAGATATTTCTATTTCAGGAAAAGAGGTAATTATAGTTTTAAAGAAAAGACGTTACAGATGCCGACATTGTAATAAAAGATTTTATGAGGATAATACATTCTTACCTAAATATTACAGAATGACAAGTCGTTTAATTTGTTTCATTATAGATAAATTACGCAATGAACGCTCATTTACAAGCGTTGCAAGGGAGGTTGACCTCTCCGTATCTACAGTGATTAGGATATTCGATCTTATCTCTTATTCAATAAATCAGAAGCGACTGCCTGATTGCAATCGCTTCCAGTGAAAATTCCTTTTTAACTTTTACCCCAACTATTGACATAGAGCCAAAATAAACAATCGGGATATCTCACCGAAAGATGAGACATCCCGATTTATCATACCGAGCAATTCATTCTTATATAATCAGAAATTCACAAAATCGAACGCCTCACACCGCAATATACAGTGCAAAATCCTTGATATTACTTTTCAGATTCATTTTCGGTTCTTTCGCTTATAATGTAACGCGGACGTGCTTTAACTTCCATATATATTTTACCTATATACTCTCCGATAACGCCGAGACACACAAGCTGTATACCGCTGACAAAACAGACAATACATACCGTACTTGCCCAGCCGGAAACGGTTTCACCGACGATTTCCGAAAGCCCAGCCCAGATAACACCGATAAAACTTATAAGCGATATGATAATACCCAACGACGAAATCATTTGAAGCGGTTTAACCGAAAGACTTGTTATTCCGTTTACTGCAAGCGAAAGCATTTTTCCGAGCGGATAATGACTTTTCCCGGCAAGGCGCTCATTTCTTTTATAATACACACTGGTCGATTTAAACCCGACAAGCGGTATCATACCGCGCAAAAAAAGGTTGGTTTCCTTAAAATTTGCAAATTCTTTTAATACTTTTGACGATATGAGCCGATAATCGGCGTGATTGTATACCACTTCGGCACCCATAAAATTCATAAATTTATAAAATGACTGCGCGGTAAAACGTTTAAAAAACGTATCAGTTTCACGGTCGTTGCGCACACCGTAAACAACCTCACAGCCGTCAAGATATGCCCGCACCATATCTTCCATAGCCGCAATATCATCCTGACCGTCACAGTCAATCGATATTGTAATATCACACCTGTCTTTGGCTTCCATAAGACCCGCCAAAACCGCATTTTGGTGACCGCGGTTACGGCTTTGGGAAATGCCGATAAAACGGGAATCCGATTTTGAAAGTTCGGTTATTATATCCCAAGTTTTATCGCGACTGGCGTCGTTTACAAACATTATTTTGCTTTTATCGGAAACCAGACCGAGTGCGTTTAATTTTTCAATCTCCGCCAAAAACTGCGGTGCGGTTATCGGCAAGACCTCTTCTTCGTTGTAACACGGAATAACAATATATAGTATAGGTTTCATTTAATTACCTCTCTTTATTCTCAGACGATACAATCGATTTTTTTGTAAATTGTGAAATCTCTTTGATTTCGAAAACTGCCAACAGACAGAAAATCGGTGCAAGAACGGCGATTGAAAGATTTGATAAAAGAAATAATATGTTATAAAGATAGTCGGCATTTTGAAAAAAGAGCAATATAAAAAGTATTGCTGTCAGCGAAGCGGCAAAGGTAACCTTGATAATTTTATATATACCGTTTTCCAAATCACAACCCCCGAACACTTTTTCCTAAATATTATACAAACACCGATTTGTTTTGTCAAGAAATGCGGTAGACGATACAATGTTTTTATTGCAATAACCCGAAAAATGTGTTAAAGTAAATTTTAGAAAATATTATTTTTAAGTTTTAAAGGTTGAAAAGCAATGAAAAAAATATTATTTACCGCAAACTTGGAATCCTTTTTTTCAAAATTTTTGATACCCCAACTGAAATGGTTTAAAGAAGACGCTTACGAAGTGCATATCGCCGCCAAATCCGAAGGAATTGATATTCCCTACTGCGACCGCGTTTTCAATGTTGATTTTGCACGGGGATTTAATTTAAAACAAAACATAACCTCGTATAAACAGATGTCGGATATTTTAAAAAACAACCGATATGACATTATCAGTTGTCACACACCTTTCGGCGGTGCAATAACCCGCCTCGCAGCACACAAATACGCCCCCGACACCCGCACGGTTTATATGGCGCACGGTTTCCATTTTTACAAAGGCGGAGCAAAACTTAAAAATCTGCTTTTTTTCACCGCCGAAAAATTTCTCGCAAAATATTCCGATGCAATAATCACCATAAATACGGACGATTATCAAATCGCCTGTAAAAAGTTTAAATCCGACATAAGATATGTCGCAGGCGTGGGGCTTGACAGCGGCAAATTCAATTTTGTTTTATCCGATGCCGAAAAGTCCGAACTTCGCAAAAGTTTAGGTCTTGCCGACAGTGATTTTATTATGATATACCCCGCCGAACTTTCCCCCCCGAAACGCCATAAGTGGCTTTTGGAAACGCTTGCTCCCGTTTTTAAAAAAAATCCGCATTTTCACCTGTTGCTTCCCGGCAAAGATTCGCTTTGCGACACCTGCCGGCAATATGCCGCCGCACTCGGCATTGAAAAACAGACACATTTTCTCGGTTTCAGACGGGACATACCGAAACTTTTGAAAATTTCGGATATGTCGGTTACATCCTCAAATCGCGAGGGGCTTCCGGTAAACGTCATGGAAGCCATTTTCGTTGGTTTGCCGGTTGTTGCAACGGCGTGCCGTGGAAACCGCGACCTTATTGAAACGGGTAAAAACGGATATATCGTAGACATTGACGACAAAATCGGATTTTGCGAAAAGGTTATGACCGTTTATAATATGAGCGCCGCAAAAAAAGCCGAAATAAAAGAATATGACAAAATGGTCATCAGCAAATATCTGCTTGAAAATGTTCTTGATGAAATAATTAAAATTTATACCGAAGAATAAATTTTCTCTTTTGCGATTAAATTTGCCTTGCTTTCAGCCCGACAAAACGCAACCTTATTTTCATCACCGCCTGTCCGTATGACAAGATTTGACTGTCATACAGACAGGCGCTTTTTTACTTTAATCGGTTGATTTTTAATGCAATATATGTTATCATTTACACATTGGAGGTAACAATATGAAAATTTTATCATTCGGTGAAATTCTTTTTGATATACACGGTGAAAATTCCTGTATCGGCGGGGCACCCTTTAATTTCAGTGCACACGCCGTGCGCGCCGGTGCCGAAGTTTCTCTGCTTTCCTGTGTGGGAAACGACGAACTCGGCAAAGCGGCTCTTAAATATGCCGAGGATTACGGTGTATCAACCGATTTTATTGCGGTATCCGACCGTTTTTGCACGGGGCGCTGTGACGTCACACTCGACCGAAACGGTATTCCGTGTTACAATCTTGTCGCTGATGTGGCATATGACCATATACCGTTGCCGAACCTTAACGGCGAAAACTTTGATGTGCTCTACTTCGGCTCGCTTGCACTGCGCGGTGATGAAAATGCCGCCACCATTAAGCGCATCGTTGCTGAAAATGAATTCAAAGAAATATTTGTCGATGTAAATATTCGTCCACCGCATTTTTCCGAAAAGACGGTGCTTTTCGCCCTTGAAAATGCCACGATTTTGAAGATAAGCGATGAGGAAATTTCGGTTATCGGCGGATGTCTTCTTGACTGTGGTGTCACTGCCGAGGATATTGTCACCTGCATACTGCAACGCTACAAAAACATAAAACTGTTGATCCTCACCTGTGGTGCAAAAGGCTCCGTGGCATATGAAAGCACAACGGGTAAGGTATTCCGCTGCGATGCAGTTCCCACAAAAGTTGTCTCAACCGTAGGTGCCGGCGACAGTTTCTCCGCAACATTTCTTGTAAACTGTCTTTCGGGCAATTCAATAGAATTTTCGCTTAAAAAAGCGACGGAAGTAAGTGCATATGTTGTTGCACACGAAGGTGCAATCCCATAAAAACACCTTTTAAAGCCGAATTTTTTTGACAAGGAAGCAATCCAATTAAATTATACTTGAAAACCTAAATATAATATGTTAGAATAAAATGTAAACTATCCGCATACTTAATACATTTTAGGTGGAGTTGCAAAATGAACGATATTACAATAACCTACTTACTTAAACTGGCTTGGCACAGAATATGGGCTTTGATTCTGGCAATGGCGGTCTTTGCGATTGCCGCTTTTGCCTATTGCGAGTTTTTAGCCACCCCGCGCTACACTGCTACCGCTAAGGTAATCGTAACCAACGGAAGTATTATTACAAACGCAATTCAAAGTGACGGAACAATAAAAGGTTCCTCTTCGGTAAGCGGCACCGATATTGCGGCATCACTTAACCTTGCCAACACCGTAAAGGACATTCTTACAACATCCGATATTTTTAAACAGCTGTCGGATTCAATCGACAATAAATATACATACAAAGAACTTCGTGATATGGCAACTGTCAGTCGCGGCGGTGACAATACGCTCATAGTCAACGTTTCGTTCATCGCTTCAACCGATAAAGAAGCCATTCGCCTTGTTAATTCTTTTGTCGCATTGGCGCCGGATTACATAACCAAATTTATCCCGAATTCAGTTGCAATGGTTGCCGATACTGCCGATTCCGCAGCCGAAGTTTTCCCGCGCACCATAATAACCACTGCGATTGCGGCGATTATTGGCGCTATTATTGCTTTTGCGGCAATATTTGTGGTTGATTCCACGGATCACGCCATAAACGGCGAAGGAGACTTTGTAAACCGTTACGACGTACCTCTTTTAGGTTCAATTCCCGATTTTGAAAACACGGTCGTTATCTCAAACAATTATTATAAGAAGGGCGGTTATCAAAGTGGCAATTAAAGAAAAGAAGTCGGTCGCCAAGAAAAATATTGTGGGTTACGGTGAAGACACCGTAAAGACAACCGACGCCAAAAAAGCCCCCTTTGCCGTTGTTGAGGCATACAAATCGATAAGAACCAATCTTATGTTCCTTTTGCCAAAAGGAACAGGCAATGTTATCACAATTACCAGTGCCAACGCTGGCGAGGGTAAATCCACCACATCGGTAAACATTGCAATTGCATTTGCCCAACTCGGCAGTAAAGTTTGCCTTATCGACGGTGATCTTCGCCGTTCTTCTATACATAAAAAGATGAAGATTGAAAACGAAAAGGGACTTTCCGCCGTTCTTGCGGGTTTCAACACCCTCGACGAAGTTATTGTCAGTGTTAACCAAAGCCTTGATGTTATACCCGCCGGACAAATTCCGCCAAATCCCTCGGAGTTGCTGGGTTCAAACCCTTTCCTTGAGGTTATTGAAGAATTAAAACAAAAATATTCATATATTATAATCGACACACCTCCCGTTAATGTTGTTACAGATGCGCTTATCGTTGCACCACGTACCGACGGACTCATTCTCGTTGTACGCGACGGATTTACGCAAAACGAATCTATCCGCCGCGCCATCGATGCCGCGGAATTTGCCAACATCAACATTTTAGGTGCTATTATGAACGGCGCCAACCCCAAAGGCAGTAAACGTTATTCCTACCGCAAAAAGGACTACCGTTATTACCGCTACGGCAGCGGCTACGGAAAGGGTTACGGTTACGGCTACGGCAAAGGATACGGTTACGGTTATACCAACAACAACGAAAACGACTGATTTATTTATTATTTTCATAAATCTGCGGGGGATCGGTGTGATGCACCGTAACAAATTTGTTATGGCGCATCATATCAAATCCCCCGCATAAACTATTTTTAGGCAGGTGACGTTTGTGAGACTTCTCGACATACATTCACATATACTTCCCGGCGTCGATGACGGTTCGCCCGATGTTGAAACATCTTTAAAACTGCTTGAAATGTGCAAAGAGCAAGGGATAACCGATATTATCGCCACCCCGCACTTCGATGCTTCGGTAAATAACATTGAAGAATTTGAATACATTGTGGCAGAAGCGCTCGCCAAACTTAAAGCCGCAATGACCGACGATCTCCCGAATATATACACCGGTTGCGAATTTTTTTATTTTAAGGGTATCGGAAAATGCCAGGGCATTAAATCGCTCACCCTTTGCGGTTCACGCTATATCCTACTTGAACTGCCCAATACAACTATTGACGGCACCATTTTAAAGGATATTACCGACCTTTCGGAAGTGTTGGGGCTTATCCCGATACTCGCGCACATTGAACGTTATTCGGACGAAAAAGGCTTTAAAAACCTGCTGAAACTTGTTTCCAAGGGTTCGGCATATGCCCAGATAAACGCCTCTTCCCTGTTGTATCCGCCGCACGAACGCACCGTAATGAAGCTTATAAAACGCGGGCTCATATCATTCATTGCCACCGATACCCATTCGATAAAATCACGTCCGCCGCTTATTCGCGAAGCGCTTAATGTTGTAAGCAATAAATTCGGTGAAGAATACAGTGAAATGTTCATAAAGAACACCGATTATCTCTATAACCGCATAAAACGGGTGGACTGAAATGAAAAGTAATACAGTTATTATCAATTGCATCGGAGAACTTGAATTCATAACATTCCCGAAACTTGTCGCCTGCGGCGCGGTGAGACACATCTTTTCGACGCGACTCGGCGGAGTAAGTCAAGGGCAATACCGTTCTATGAATTTAAGTTTTAAAAACGGTGACACATTTGAAAATGTTGAGCAAAATTACAAAAATCTTTGCGCTGCTGTCGGGATTGACATTTCCCACCTTGTGCTCAGCAATCAAACACACACAAGCAACGTTAAAACCGTGACCTGCGATGATTGCGGCACGGGATATGCAAAACCTCCTTTTAACGATGTTGACGGTCTTATAACCGACTGCCGCGGCGTTGCCATGGTAACGCAGTTTGCCGATTGCACACCGCTTCTTTTTTGCGATCCCTTAAAAAAGGTTGCCGCTACATCCCACGCGGGATGGCGGGGCACGGTTGGGCTTATCGGTCAAATAACGGTTGAAAAAATGGTAAACGAATTCGGTTGCCGCCGCGAAGATATAATCGCGGCAATCGGCCCGTGTATCGGCAAATGCTGTTATGAGGTTGACGATCCGGTCTATGACAAACTTAAAAAACTGCCCATTAACCTTGACGGTGCTGTCTTTTCAAAAAACGACGGGCATTATATGCTTGACTTGGCGGAGGTCAACCGCCGCATACTTGTTGCAAGCGGCGTAAAACCGGAAAACATTGATGTTGCCGAT
>CAZGRC010000003.1:0-17518 GCA_964528125.1 uncultured Ruminococcus sp. | reverse complement strand
GCGCATGGGGTTTATCAAATACTACCATTATTTTGCACCTCCGTTTTTATTTGCTTCTTCAATGGTAGCAAGCACCTGTTCGGGTGTTACTATCATACCGCCGACGCGGTTACAGAGCATATAATTTGCCTTGCATTCGGTAGCAAGTTTTACATCCTCTATCATCTGACCCATGGAAAGTTCAACCGAAATAAAGGTATGTGCCTTTTCTGCTGCCTTTTTAAAGGGAACATTGGGGAAGGGCCATACGGTTATGGGACGGATCATTCCAACCTTTATGCCCTTTTCCCTCGCCTGATTAACGGCACTCTTGGCAACACGTGCCGCAATGCCGAAAGCGGCAATGACAATCTCGGCATCGCCGGTCATATATTCCTCATACATGGCTTCGTTTTCTTCAATTGCTTTGTACCTCTCGTAACGGGAAATGTTACTCTTTTCAAGTTGGTCGGGTTGCAGGAACAGCGAATTCACAATATTATGTTCGCGTTGCATTTTTGTACCCGTTGTTGCCCACGGTTTTTCGGGCATTTCTTCAACCATATCCTTAAGACCGTCAAGGTCAACGGGTTCCATCATCTGACCCATGGTACCGTCGGCAAGAATCATTGCGGTCATACGGTATTTGTCGGCAAGGGCAAAGCCCTTAACGGTAAGTGCCGCCATTTCCTGAACACTGTCGGGTGCCAGAACTATCATATGGAAATCGCCGTGTGCGCCGCCCTTTGTTGCCTGAAAATAGTCGGACTGTGAGGGCTGAATTCCGCCGAGTCCCGGACCGCCGCGCTGAACGTTTATAACCAATGCGGGAAGGTCTGCACCGGCAAGATATGATATACCCTCGCCCTTAAGCGAAATACCGGGGCTTGACGACGAAGTCATAACCCTTTTTCCTGTGGAAGAAACGCCGTATACCATATTTATTGCGGCAATTTCACTTTCTGCCTGTAAAAAGCAACCGCCGATTTTAGGCATACGTTTTGCCATATATGCGGCAATTTCGGTTTGGGGGGTAATCGGATATCCGAAATAGTGACGGCATCCCGCGATTATTGCCGCTTCGGCAATAGCCTCATTTCCCTTCATCAGAACTTTATTTGACATTTAAATTCACACTCCTGTCTTACTTTTCAACTTTAATAATGCAGTCGGGGCACATGGTAGCACAAAATGCGCAACCAATGCAGTCGTCGGGTTTTTCCGCAACTACTGGATGATGTCCCTTCTTGTTAATCTTGTCCTTTGCAAGGGCAAGGACGCTCTTCGGGCAAGCATCAACGCACAGCCCACAGCCTTTACAGCTATCGGTTTTAAAAGTCAATTTTGCCATTTATATCCATCTCCTTCTTTTTTCTTGCGAAGTTAGGTTTTGCACAGTTCGGGTTTGAAAAGCACCGTTCTGTGCTTCACTTATAAATACAGTTACCCTGTAATTATAACATATTTTGACACATATGTAAATGAGAAAGCGGTCGGTTCAAGTGATTTTTTCCTGCAATTCCAACAAAAACAAGTTTTCGATTTTTCCCGTCAGTGCGGTTTCAAGTCGTTTGTCAGCGCAGGTCATGACCAGCGGCAATCCCGTTTTTCGAGCAACCTCTTCGGCATAAGGCACCGAATCAAGTATAACATCTGCCGAAGTTTCTTCACCGAGATTGGTATTATTTATAATTCCGGTAAAAGTTATACCGCCCGCAGACTCAATCTCATGCATAACATCAACGGTGGATTCGGCATCCTGTGTAAGCGGTCTGCAACAATTGATAACCATAAGCATTTCATAATCGTTTTCAGCGATTATTTCGGGAGCAAGTCTTCCAAGTGCCAACGCTCCCCTGTCGTCTCCACCGACATCAATTATAAAGCTTTTTGATTTATCGTCGGTTATCATATACATCTGCTGAGGCAGTGCCGGAATATCGACATTGCTTCCGGCATATTCACTTGCAATAAGCTGCACACCTGCTTTTTCAAGCACATCACGACTGTCTTTTGTTCTGAAATACGGATTTACGATATCCAAATCGGCAATTGCCGTTTTTTCATTTTGCTTTTTAAGGTCAAGCGCAAGGTTTACGGCAACATTTGTTTTCCCGCTGCCGTAATGCCCGCAAAGCAATGTAATTCTTTTATAATTCATAACCAATCACAGCTTATTACGTTGGATTTTACCGCTAACCGTCTTCGGAAGCGAATCTCTGAATTCGACTATTCTCGGATATTTATACGGTGCGGTTTTTTCCTTAACGTATTTTTGAATTTCCTTTTTAAGTTCTTCGGTGCCCTCGGTGCCGTTTACCAAAACAATACTTGCCTTGACAACCTGTCCGCGAACCTCGTCGGGTGCAGCGGAAACACCGCACTCAAGAACATACGGCAGTTCCATAATAACGCTTTCAATCTCAAACGGACCTATGCGGTAACCCGATGACTTGATAACATCGTCCACACGACCGACATACCAGAAGAAACCGTCTTCATCGCGCCAAGCGGTGTCTCCTGTGTGATAAAAACCGTCGCGCCATGTTTCACGTGTCTTTTCCTCATCACCGTAATAGCAGGTGGCAAGACCGCAGGGCAAACCGTCTTTGATGTTTATAACGATTTCTCCCGTTTCACCGACAGGAACACTCTTACCGTCAGCATCGACAATGTCAACATCGTAAATCGGTGCGGGTTTGCCCATTGAACCTATCTTGTGCGGTGCGCCAGTCATATTTCCTATAATCATTGTGCTTTCGGTCTGACCGAAACCTTCAAGTATCTGAAGTCCCGTAATCTTTTCAAACTGTCGGTAAACTTCGGGATTCAGCGCTTCGCCCGCCGTGGTCATATGTTTTACCGAAGAAAAGTCATACTGTGCGATATCCTGTTTTATAAGCATACGGAGCATGGTAGGCGGTGCGCAGAATGTGGTTATGCTGTATTTTGCAAACATCGGGAGTATCTGTGCCGCATCAAATCGGTCGAAATCATAAACAAATATCGCCGCTTCGGCAAGCCACTGACCGTAAAGTTTGCCCCACATTGCCTTTGCCCAACCTGTGTCCGAAATCGTAAAATGCAGACCATCGGGGTCAACGTTATGCCAATATTTTGCGGTGTGGAAATGACCCAACGGATATTTATAGTTGTGTGCCGCAATCTTCGGATAACCCGATGTGCCCGACGTAAAGTACATAAGCATAAGGTCATCACCGCAAGGTGACGAATCGGTACGGCGGAAATGTGTGCTGTAAAGAACATATTCATCGTCAAATGTACGCCAGCCTTCACGTGTGCCGTTAACTATCATCTTATGTACAAGTGTGGGGCATTTTTCTGCCGCAAGGTCAATTTGATGTGCGGTGTCACCGTCGGCAGTACACAAAACCGCCGAAATTCCGGCAGAGTTGAAACGGTATTCAAAATCGTGTTCAACAAGTTGATTGGTGGCGGGAATTGCAATGGCACCCAGCTTATTAAGACCTATCATGGCGAACCAGAACTGATAATGTCTTTTAAGCACCAACATTACCCTATCGCCTTTTTTTATACCGAGCGATTTAAAATAGTTTGCACACTGGTTTGATGCCTTTTTAATATCCTTAAATGTGAAGCGGCGTTCTTCGCCGTCACGGGATATATGCAAAAGAGCCAGTTTTTTAGGTTCTCTTTCGGCAAGTGCATCCACAAGATCAAAAGCAAAATTAAATTTTTCGGTATTCTTAAACTTGATCGAAGTCGGGGTTCCTTTTTCGTTTTCTTCGATATCGATATAGTTGCGGTAAATGCGTTCTTTGGTGTCCTTTTCGGGTTTTTGAGCTCCGTCAATTGCTTTTACGGGAGTGAGTTCGGGTATAGGCTCGCCCGTCGGGTTAAGAACAATAGCATAAAATATGCAGTCCTCACCGTCAATTGCAATCATTCCGTGAGGTGTACCCGAATCATAATAAATGCTGTCACCGGGGCCCAAAACCACCTTGTGTTCACCGACCTGAACTTTAAGATGACCCTCAATAATAAGGTCACACTCCTGACCGGCGTGTGTGGTAAGTTCGATATCCCTGTGCTGTGCTTCTTCGCTGTATTCACTGCGAACATAAAGCGGTTCCGCTATTCTGTTTTGAAAAGCCGCCGCAAGGTTATAATAAACCATACCGTGCGCCTGCTCTATCCGCTGACCCTGACCTTTTCTGGTAACCGTATAGGATTTAAGGGTGGGACTTTTACCTTCAATAATATCGGTGACATCAACATTAAACGCCAACGCGCAGCGATAAATGAAAGCAAAGTTTAAATCACTTTCCCCGTTTTCACAACGCAGATATTCTTCGGTCGAAACATCGGTTTTAACCGCCATTTCAGCCGCAGTAAAGCCCATAATTTCGCGCAGTTCGCGAATACGCGCCGCCATTTCCATAATTTTGTAGTCAAGACCCGTTATTTGTTCCATATAACTTTTCCTCCGTTTTTTTGAGGGACGAATAAATAAATGCCCGTCCCAAAGTAATGACTTTGAGACGAGCGATTGAAAATTCAAAAGCACCCGCGGTACCACTCAAATTGCGTCTTTTAAAACGCCACCTCTTGGAATCAAACAATTCCTATGCCTTTACGCAGCAGTCACGGAAAGGTTCTACTGGGGACGGTGTCCTTTTCTTCCTTTCGGCTCAAAAGTTACAACGCAAACAATCGCTTAATGGCTTACACCGACCGCCATCTCTCTGAAAAAACGGGTTTGTCGCGTCCTCTTCGTCAACACCTTTTTAACAAGTCATATTGTATCATAACTTTGGTGTGATGTCAAGTATTTTAATTTGTACGAAACATTTAAACTTAAATCGGATTTCCGAGACCGATTTTTGTCGAAACTACAGTTTGTTTCTCTGAATCTTTCCGCTTATTGTCTTCGGAAGTTCGTCTCGGAACACCACAATTCTCGGATATTTATACGGTGCGGTATGTTCCTTAACATAGTTTTGAATTTCTTTTTTAAGTTCTTCCGTAGGTTCCGTACCTTTTACCAACACGATACTTGCCTTAACAACCTGCCCGCGAACATCGTCGGGCGCGGCCGATACGCCGCATTCGAGAACATACGGCAGTTCCATAATAACACTCTCAATCTCAAACGGTCCTATGCGGTAACCCGATGACTTGATAACGTCGTCTATACGGCTGACATACCAGAAATAACCGTCCTCATCACGCCAAGCGGTATCGCCGGTGTGATACATTCCGTCATACCACGCTTCTTTTGTTTTTTCTTCGTCAAGATAATATTCTTTAAACAGACCGCACGGCACGGAATCTTTGGTCCTCACAACAATTTCTCCGACTTCACCATCGGCAACGGGGTTGCCGTCAAGATCCACGATGTCAACATCATACTGCGGAGATGCTTTGCCCATTGCGCCGACCTTCGGAGTGGTTCCGCAAAGGTTTGCAATGGTAAGGGTAGTCTCGGTTTGACCGAAACCTTCCATTATCTGAAGTCCCGTTGCTTCTTCAAACTTGCGGAAAACTTCGGGGTTGAGCGCTTCCCCTGCAGTAGTCATATGGTGAATTGAGGAAAGATCGAATTTTGAAAGATCGCTCTTGATAAGCATTCTGAGCATTGTCGGAGGTGCACAGAATGTGGTTATATTGTACTTTGCAAACATTGGAAGTATCTCGTCGGCATCAAAACGATCAAAGTCATAAACAAATACCGCGCCTTCACAAAGCCACTGTCCGTAAAGTTTACCCCAAAGTGATTTACCCCAGCCCGTATCCGAAATTGTAAGGTGAAGTCCGTCTCTTTCACAGCAATGCCAATATTTTGCCGTTACATAGTGACCGAGCGCATAGGTGTGCGCATGTGCCGCCATTTTTGGATTGCCCGTAGTCCCGGAAGTGAAGAACATCAGTGCCAAGTCATCACCGGCAGAAGTGTTTTCTTCCCTTTCATACTTACCCGAAAACAGTTTGAATTCGCTGTCAAAATCGTGCCAGCCGTCACGTTGACCGCCAACCATTACAAGATTCTTTACACAGTCGCATTTTTCTGCGGCACGCTGTGCAATATCGGCAGTGTCACCGTCCGCGGTGCAGATTATTGCGCTGACACCCGCGGCGTTGTATCTGTATTCAAAATCGTGCTCTTTAAGTTGGTTTGTTGCGGGTATCGCCACAGCCCCCATCTTATGCAGTGCCACCATACAGAACCAGAACTGATAATGTCTTTTAAGAACCAGCATTACCCTGTCGCCGCGCTTTATTCCGAGTGAAGTAAAATAGTTTGCGCACTGATTTGAAGCACGTTTTATATCTTTAAATGTAAAGCGTCTTTCTTCCTTGTGCTTATCAACATGAAGCATGGCGAGCTTGTCGGGATATTTTTCGGCAATTCCGTCAACTATATCAAATCCGAAGTTGAATGTATCTGTATTCTTAAATTCAATCTTCTCAAGTTCGCCGTTTTCGTTTTCAACCGTTTTCACAAACTTTTCGCAAACAAGTTTTTCCGAATTTTTAGCCGAAGCGATACTGCGACGTACCGTTTCTTCCTTAGTGTCCTCACCCGGAAGTACCACGGCGCAAAAAACACAATCCTCTCCGCCGATTGCAATCATTCCGTGAGGGGTGGAACTGTTGTAATAAATGCTGTCGCCCTCGTTAAGAATTTCGGTGTGTTCACCGATCTGCACCTTGAGTGAACCGCTCATAACAAGGTCGAATTCCTGCCCCGAATGTGTTGTAAGATGTATCGGTTTATTCTGCTGGGAAGCGGAATATTCGTATCTTACCCAATACGGTTCGGCAATCTTATCCCTGAACTTCGGCGCAAGATTTTTAATATCGATACCGTCTTCTTTGGCGGTTGACTGACCCTTGCCCTTACGTGTCACGGTATAACTTGAAAGGCGAGCCGAACGTCCCTCCAAAAGTTCGGTAAGTTCAACATCAAAAGCCAATGCACACTTGTGAATAAACGAAAACGGAATATCTGCGTTTGCGCTTTCAAAAGTAATATACTGTTGTTCGCTTACCTCGGTTTTCTGTGCCATTTCCGCAACAGACCAGCCCATAATTTCGCGCAGTTCCTTTATTCTTAAAGCAATCTCCGTCAACTGTTCCTTTGCTGTATTGGTTTTCATTTGATTTACTCCCTTTCTTTTTTGAAAAATAAAAAACCGTCCCAAAGCTTTTGCTTTGAGACGGGTGTTAACAATACATCCGCGGTACCACTCAAATTGCGCCTTTTAAAACGCCACCTCTTGGAATCAAACAATTCCTATGCCTTTACGCAGCAATCACGGGAGCCCCTACTGAACATTTCAAAACTCCGGCTCGGAAGTGATAGGTCATTGAACTTCGCCAACGTTGATTTGCACCAAACATCAACTCTCTGAAGATGAACTGAAATTCGACCGTCTTCGTCACAGCTTTTTTCGATTTGCAAATAGTATACCACCGCAAAAATAATTTGTCAATACCTTTTTTAAAATTTTTTAACATCGTGTGCAAATTCAACCTCACAGATATAATAAAACACTCTTGACACTGCCGTTTTGCGGTGGTATTATTTATAAGAATCAAATTGAAAGGGTCTTTTCAATGAAAAAGCAGTCACTTTACAAACTCGCCCTTTCGGGTCTTTTCGCGGCATTGATTTGTGTAATGACACTTCTTGTTTCGATACCGCTCCACGCAAGCGGTTATGCGAATTTGGGAGATTGTTTTGTAATTTTTTCGGGTGTTGTGCTCGGTCCCCTTTACGGCGCTTTGGCTGCGGCTGTGGGATCTATGTTTTCGGATGTTTTTCTCGGCTTTGCCGTGTACGCCCCTGCGACATTTGTTATAAAGGGAATCATGGCGCTTGTCGCGGCACTGACCCTTTCAAAAAATAAATTAAAAGGTGTTTTGTCGGTCGTAAAAACAGTCGTTTCTGCCGTTTGTGCCGAGCTGATAATGGTGACGGGATATTTTGCGTTTGAATCGCTTCTGTACGGCCTCGGCACGGCAACCGCCGATGCAATCGGAAATTCTTTTCAAGGTGTTGTCGGTGTGATTGCGAGCACTGCCGTTTGCACACTGCTTTCGTCTACCGACGTTATATCAAAAATCCAATCTTTAACGGACGGCGAAAACTGATATGTCACTTACGAAAAAACCTGTATACATACACGAACCCACCGACCTACAATGCGGACAGGCAGTACTCGCAATGCTGTCGGATAAAACGGTTGAAGAAATCATAAACATTGTGCACACCGACCGCGAAACCACCCTTGCCGATATGAAAAAAGCTCTCACCGTTTGCGGCATCAATTTTGCTGACAAAAGAACCGCTTTTGAAAAACTTTCACAACTGCCGCGTGTGGCAATGCTCAGTCTTGAAACACCGCGTTGCTGGCACTGGTCGCTTTTTTTCGATGGTACGGTTTATGACCCCGAACACGGCGTTTTAAGTGACCTGCCCGAATGTAAACGAAAATATTATTGGAAAATCGGTTGAACTACACTGCCATCCGCAAGAAAAACGGTTTTCCGCTGTTAAAACTCACCCAGCGGTGAGTTTTAATTTTTTATCCGCCCAAATATCATATTTTCAAAAAAATGCGGAAAAATTATTACGGTGGTGGTAATAAGTGAAAACAAAACTGTCAAACGGTATAAAAAATGTCGGTGTCGGGGTTATTATAGGTCTTGTCAACGGTATGCTCGGTGCGGGCGGCGGAATGGCGGCGGTGCCGTTGCTTTCAAAAAGCGGGCTGAGCGCCAAAGAATCGCACGCAAATGCCGTTGCCGTAATATTGCCGATAACACTTGTCAGCGCCGCGCTTTACCTTTTTAAAGGTTACGCGGATATCGGCTCGGCGTGGATATATATGCCCACGGGAGTTCTGGGTGCCGGCATTGGAACACTGATACTTAAAAAAATATCTCCCATATGGCTGAAACGCATATTCGGCGGTTTTATGATATATGCAGGCGCGCGCCTGCTTTTAAAATGAATATTGTTGCCCTGCTTGCGGGGCTTTTATCTGGAATAATCGGCGCTATGGGACTCGGTGGAGGCGCCGTGCTCATAATCTATCTTGCGGTTTTCACCGACACACCTCAACTGAAAGCGCAGGGAATCAATCTTCTGTTTTTTCTGCCCGTGGCACTTATCGCCGTGATAATATATTCCGTAAAGAAGCAAATCAAATGGAGAACCGTGATTCCGATGGCGGTGGGCGGAATTGCGGGCGCGTTTTTTGGGCTTGCACTTACCGACACTTTGGGCGGCGAACTCACCGCCAAACTTTTCGGTGCACTCCTCATACTGCTCGGGATAAAAGAGATTTTCACAAAGAAATCCCAAAAACAAAATAAGCCCTTGAAAAAAAGCGGGAAAGATGTTATACTGAAAAAAGAATAAATGTTCGTCGGGAGGATTTATTATATGTCAAAAGCACCTCTTACCGAAAAACAGGCACAGGTATACCGTTTTCTCGTAAAGCAACTGTCAAGCGGTATTCCGCCGACAGTTCGTGAAATTTGCAACGAAACGGGAATCAAATCAACCTCCACGGTGCACTCGATTTTGAGCATACTCGAAGAAGAGGGTTACATTATCCGTGACCCGCGTAATTCGCGCGCAATTCGCCTTGAAGCCGAGTTTGATTCCGCCATGGTTCCGCTTGTCGGACGTGTAACTGCAGGTCAACCGATACTCGCGGTAGAGCATATTGAAGATTATATGCCCTACCCCACCCGCAATGCCGAGGGTCTTTTTGCTCTGCGTGTTGTCGGGCTCAGTATGCGCGATGCCGGCATTTTGGACGGCGATATCGTCTTTGCCGATAAAAACGCACCCTGCAGAAGCGGTGATATAATCATCGGTATGGACGGCGACGAAGCCACCGTTAAACGTCTGCTTATAAAAAACGGCGGTCAGGTTGTATTTATGCCCGAAAACCCCGATTTCAGCCCCATCTATCCCGAAAAACCGCTGGTCCTCGGTAAGGTGGTCGGCAGTTTTAGGAGATACTGATGTCCACCGTTACAAAGTTTGTTGAAATTTTCACCGACGGCGCCTGCTCCGGCAATCCCGGTCCCGGTGGCTGGGGTGTTGTGCTACGCTATGGAAACCACGAAAAAGAACTTTCCGGCGGCGAAGAAAACACCACCAACAACCGTATGGAACTCACCGCCGCAATTGAAGGTCTGTCTGCTTTAAAACAGCCCTGTCGTGTGCTCCTTGTGACCGATTCCAAATATCTTGCAGACGGCATTGAAAAGGGATGGGCAAAAAATTGGCAAAAAAACGGCTGGCGCAAGGCAGATAAAAAACCTGCGCTTAATGTTGATTTGTGGGAAAAACTGCTTTCTCTTTTTGAAAAACACAATGTTGAAATTTTGTGGGTTAAAGGTCATGCGGGGCACCCCGAAAATGAGCGTTGTGATGCTCTTGCCGTGTCGTATTACAAGAAATTGCAGGAGAACAAAATATGAAATCGAAAATAAGGTTTTTGGTGACCGCTTCGGTTATTGCGGCACTTTATGCCGCAACCACACTGCTTTGCGGTCTTTTCGGAATTGCCTACGGTCCGATACAGTTTCGTGCTTCCGAAGCGCTCACAATATTGCCGATATTCACGCCTGCCGCAATTCCGGGTCTTGCGGTCGGCTGTTTTATTGCCAATATCGCATCGTTTAATCCGGTTGATATGGTTTTCGGCACAATCGCAACCCTTTCCGCCGCATTCCTTACATATCTTTTCAGAAACGTCCGCATAAAAGACTTCCCATGGTTGTCTTTTATACCCCCCATACTTATAAACGCTGCGGCTATCGGTCTTGAAATCGCCCTCTTCCTTTCCTACGGCAACGGCCCCGCCGTAGGTTTTGCCCTTGCTGCGGCAGAGGTCGGAATAGGTGAAGCGGCGGTCTGCACCGTCCTCGGTGTTCCGCTTTATTTTTTGACCGATAAACACCGTGAGAAAATCATAAAGGAGTAATATGTTTTGAACAAGAACAAGAATAAACTTATACCGCTTTTTTTAACATTCCTTAAAATCGGTGCGTTCACTTTCGGCGGAGGTTACGCCATGATACCGATAATCCAGCGTGAGATTGTCACCAACAAAGGTTGGATAAGTGATGACGATATCTACGATATAATTGCCATTGCAGAATCCACCCCCGGTCCTATCGCCATAAATTCGGCAACATTTGTCGGTTACAAGGTTGCGGGATTCTTCGGTGCAACGCTTGCCACCCTCGGCGTCGTGCTTCCCGCTTTCACCATCATTTTCATACTTTCTTTCTTCCTGCGTCAGTTTGAATCGCTCAAGGTTGTAAAATATGCTTTTGCGGGTATTCGCGCGGGCGTCCTCAGTCTGCTTGTAAAGGCACTTATAACCATGGGTAAAAAATGTCCCAAAAACATCTTTTCCTATGTGCTTGTCGGTCTTTCGTTTATTGCCGTTGCAGTCTTTGACCTTAATGTTCTTGTTGTCATTTTCGCCTGTGCCGTCTGCGGCGTTGCCTGGGCGCTTATTGCAGAAAGGAGATCGCACTGATGCCTATATATCTTAAACTGTTCTTAACATTTTTCAAAATCGGTCTTTTCACATTCGGCGGCGGTTATGCCATGTTACCGCTTATTCAGCAAGAGGTTATCGGCAACGGCTGGATTGCCGAGCAGGAAATCGTCAATTTTATCGCCGTGAGCGAGTCTACGCCGGGTCCGTTTGCCATAAACATTGCCACATTCATCGGTTCCGAAATGGGCGGCTTTTTCGGTGCGGTTTGTTCTACTTTAGGTGTGGTTCTGCCGTCCTTTATCGTTATACTCATTGTTGCAAAATTCTTTATGGCTTTCAAGGATAACAAATGGGTAACTTCGGTAATGTCGGGACTTCGCCCCGCGGTTATCGGTCTTATAGGCGCTGCAATTATCTCGGTGGTTATCGAGGTCTTTTTTCCGTCGGGAATGTCACTCGGTGTTTTCACAACCCTTTCTTTCCAGTCATCACTTGTGATTTTCGCACTTATGCTGTTTTTGCAGTTTAAAAAGCTTCATCCGATATTGATAATCGTTCTTTCCGCCGTCCTCGGCATTGCCGTCGGCTATGCCGGTGAATATATTTTAGTTTAAACGATACAAAAACCACAGAGCATATCGTGATTCACCGTTTAACGGTTGTTCCCGATATGCTCTGTTTTTCTTTTATTCAGTTGTTTCCTTATCCGCTTGCCGTTCGTAAAGTTCCAAAGAATCAATATAATTTATTGTTCCTTCAAAACTTGAATCCAAAAGCAGATTATAATAATGACCGTTATATTTATATTCTTCGCGGGTATCGTTCCAGTAAAAACCGAGTCTTTGACTTTCGTCCTCAATAAGCGACGAATCGGCTTTCTTCAAATCCGCACGGTAAAGTTTGAGCAATTCCTCAAATTCCGACTGCGTAACAAATGAACTGATATATTCAAAGTTGTCATTGTCGGTGTCGAAAGTATATTTCTTGGTTTCGGAATCAATCATAACATCAATTTCAATCGAAACGGGATTTGCATCTTTAAGGTCTTTTTCTATGGTTAAAAGTCGCTCATTACTCGAATACAGTGCAAAAAGCTCCTTGTTGAATACGGTAACGGGCACCGAATATTCACGGCTCATCGTAATACCGCTTTTAAGAATATAATTGAAATTCACATATCTGTATTCACTGTTTTTCGTTTCTTCAAAAACTTTTATGTCATCGACGAACGCTTTGTGAACCGATATCGGCACCGTAGGGTCGGTATATACTATATCTTCATTACTGTATTCTACCGTAACCGATTTAACACTTGCCTTTTCGGGAACCCGTGTCGAATAACCGAAAGCCCCCATGATAAATATCACCGCCGACAAAAGCAACGCCGTAACAGAACAAGCGCCCACGATAAGCGACCGCTTAAAATATTTAAAACCGCGATCGGTGACTGCACCGAAAGCAACGGCGAACATCAAAGCACCGAGCGCCGCAAACAGCCAAAAAACAATGTCGTAATTGTCATATCGGAATATATATCCCATAAAATATGACACCGCTATACCAACAACAAAACTCGTAAGAATGTATATAAATCTGTAGGCATAGGCATCGCCGCCCTTTTCCGCTTTGCGACGGTCAAAAAGTATCAATGACAGAACGAAAAACACTGCAATGTATATTACCGTACGGATAAAGAAATGCAGAGTGTCGGAATAAAAGACACATCCGTTATTTATGAAGCGTGCAAATGCCGCACCGCAGTACCAAAAAGGTGACAGCCATTCAAACATTTTATAATTAACGGCATTCGACGCACCGACAAGCAGTGAATTCATCATCGACATAATAACAAGACCGACAACAAGCAGACCGCCGTTGAATCCGAAAAACGAAAGAACAAGGTCAAACGCAGAACCCGCGCAGACAATAAACAGCATTGAGAATGCCGAGCAGACAAGCACCGTCATAACGGTATATGCCATACAGGAGAATACCATAGCCGTTTCAATGTTATGATTCGGCAGGAAAACCAAAACAATAGCCAGCGAAACATAACCGACAATTACGGGAACAAGGCTTGAAATAACCCCCGCAAGACACCGTGAAGTCATTAACTGCATACGTGTAAGGGGTAGTGCGTGAAAAACATCGCTTGATTTTTTGGAATATAAAAACATGAAGTTTATCACATTGTAAAACACCGTCAGCAGGCACGCGCCGACCGTCAAAAAAGATGCCAATACCCAAACCAAATCTATACCGTAATTTGGGTAATCGTCCAATCTGACAATATAAAAACCGGGGCACAGCATTAAAACCGCTGCAACCGAAAGCAACAGCAATCCCAAATTTTTGCGAATTGTAAACCACGCCATATTAAAGGTAGGATTTATACTATTCGAGGATGTTCTTAACATCATAACCTGTCGCCTCCAATTCAAATACAAACATTTCTTCAAGGGTCGGTTCAACACATTCCGAAAAAACGGGACCCAGTTTATTTATAAAGTTCATAATTTCATCTTCATCACCGCGAACCACCATCTGAATAAGCGAGCCCGTGCGTTCGGTTTTCAGAACACTGAGCCCGGAAAACACCGACATATCGGGCACTGCCGAAAATGCCGCCTGCACCTTGTGAAGTCCGCTGCGCAAATTTTCGGTACAGTTGTTAAACAAGATGTGACCTTGGTGTATGAGCCCGACATGGTCACATACATCCTCAAGTTCGCGAAGATTATGTGAAGCAATAACCGCCGTCATACCGCGCTTTTCAACACCCTCCATAATAAGATTGGCAAGCACCCTGCGCATAACAACATCAAGCCCGTCAAACGCTTCGTCCAGGAGAATATAACGCGGATTTGTCGCCATTGAAAGGATAAGTGCCGCCTGCCGCTGCATTCCCTTTGAAAAAGAGGATATACGTGCTTTGGGGTCAAGCGGATAAATGCCTAACATCCGTTTATAAACGCCGTCATCGAAAGTCGGATATACACTTTTGTAAAAACGCGCCATCTCGTGAATACTGGATTGCGGCAAAAAATACGGTGTGTCACCGAGAAAGGCAATCTGTGCCTTTATAACGGGATTGTTAAAGCTCGGCGTGCCGTCAATTCCCACAGTTCCGCCGTCGGGCATATACACACCGGAAATCAATCGCAACAGGGTTGATTTTCCCGACCCGTTTGAGCCCACAAGCCCGAAAACCGAGCCCTCGTCGATTTCAAAAGAAACGCCGTCCAATGCCTTCATATTTCCGAAATTTTTAACAAGTTCATTTGCACGAATCACAATTCACCACTCCCATCTTTTGTAAAGCCGTCGGCAACGATTTTTTTTAGTTCTTCGCATGTGAGCCCCAACTGTTTGGCGGAAAGCACCGCCTCTTTAAAGTTTGCCCGTGCATTTGAAAGCACCGCTTCGGACGCACGTTTGTCATCACTTAAAAAAGAACCCTTGCCTTTAACCGAATATATTATGCCGTTGACTTCCAAAACGCCATATGCCTTTTGCACGGTGTTCGGGTTTACGGAAAGTCGCGAAGCCAGAGCACGCACACTCGGCAGCTGTTCACCGCCCTGCATAACGCCAAGTGCTTTAAGGCGTATAAAGCCGTTAACTATTTGGTCACATATAGGCACACCGCTTTTTAAATCCAGTTGTAGCATATATTCACCCTCACTCACATACTGTACTATCATAATTAGTACGGTTATATAATACACTGTACTTCCCTTTTTGTCAAGAAAAATTTAAACGCACCTTTAAAAACCATTAAAGATTTTTAAAGGTGCGTTATTTAATCAAATATGGTTTTGAGCGATATGATTTCATCCCGCATAGCAGAATAAATATGATCTCCGAGTTCCGCAGTTGAAGATTCTTTCACCTTTTCCGCAGGGATGACCTCGATAATACTGAAGCCGACATCCGTGGTTTTTCTGAACATACGCTTCACAATACGGTCACTGTGAACAAGTGCACAGACAACTATCGGCACACCTGCTTTTTGCGCGATTTTAAAGACACCGTTGCGCATGGGCTGAAGTTCGCCGTCCTTACTGCAATAACCCTCGGGGAAAACCGCAACCGAAGCCCTATCTTCCTTGATGAGTTTTACCGCCGAAACAATGGTTTTTACCGCTTCGCGGTTATTTTCGCGGTCAATCGGCAAGCACTGCAATTTGTGAAGTCCCTTTGACACAAACGGCATTGTGGTATAAATTTCTTTTTTGGCGATAAAAGCAAGTTTTTGCTTCGGCAATGCGCTTATAATAACACCGGGGTCAAAATCGTGAAGATGGTTGCAGACAAGTAAAAATCTGCCGTCTTTCGGAATCTTATCAAGTCCCTTTTTATGTATATGCACACCGGCAATGGGTAAGATAATGCGAATCGAACTTGTGATAATGGCGCGGTAATACCGCGAAAAGCGTTCTTGCGGACCGTCGATTCTCACCAGCGCGATAGAAATACCCAACAACGCCGCTTGAATCAGCAAAAAGCAGATAACGAACGCAATCCAGCACAGCGGCACCGTAAAAATTGCTGTAGGGAGGTGTATAAAATCAAAAAAGTAATTAAGAAACGGTATCAGCAATCCCGAAAGCACAAAATAAACATAGATCATACAAACAACCTCAATTCTGTTTTCTTACAATTTTATATTCATCGTAAAAATCATAATACGGACACTGTTTGGTATTTCCCGTGATGAATTTCACCATTTCGTCCTCATCAAGTGACACTTCACAGCACCATTGGTCGGTTTCATCATCATAAATAAAGTTTGCACAGGTTTCACAACAGGAATCACTCATAATAATCACCATTTCACGTTTTCGTTTACGATTCACGGCTCAAAGCATTAAGCGCTTCTTTTATAACTACCGTAACATAAGAAGCAAAACCGTGATCTTTGCTTCCCTTACCGTCACGGTATTCCCAAAGCGTACCGGACATTTCTTCCATTTTACCGAAAAAGTTTTCAACATCGTTTAAAACCAATTTATATTCGCGCATTTTAAGCAATGTTTCAAGTCTAAGATAAAATCCGATAAACGCATTAACTCTGAAAATCTCGGCATCACAGTCGGTATTTTCGGGCGAAGCATTTAATACAAAACTTTTAAGATTTTTGTATTTGTCAAGAGTCATATCGATATTTCCGAAAAGTATGGCATAATACTGACAGGCTTCCGAAATATCTCCCCTTTGAAGTTTCAAAACTCCGTCTCGGTCTCTTACAGCGTGATCGCAAAAATATGTGCCGTTAAAAGACTGCTTTTCCGCAATTTTTCTGACTTCGTTCGAACGCTTTAAACATTCGGTATCACCGTAAATTTTATATACGGATTCAAGCACCTGCGCATACAAAAACTGTGTAGGATAATTCACATCATCCGTCCACTCGTTTGCCTTACTCCATTCAACGAAATTCCAGTCCTCAAGTTTTTCAAGCAAGCCGTCGGAATTTTCAAATTTCTTATAATAATTCAGCAAGCCGTAAATGCTCGGTCTGAAATCTTCTGCCATATCCTTATGATCGCGCTTGTTAATATACTCTTCAACTTCAAGTATATACCACATAGTCCACTGAGGTATGAAGTGCGTATTGCACTGCGGATAATCCGACGGATAACAAAACGGCAACATACCGTCCGGATATTCGCCTTTGTTTTTAAACAAGCGGTAATTTTCAAGAAAAGCATCTTCCGTGAAGGTTGAACCTGTCAGGAAATATTCGGTTTTACCGGTGAAATAGCTGTCGCAAAGCCAACCTGCGCGCTCTCGTGACGGGCAATCGGAATACAAATCAACCGCATTATGTGCGAATGTTTTAACCGCCGCTTTGTAAACAGAGTTTAACGTATTGCTTCGGCTGTTTAATTCATCAATGCCTTTTGTATCAAACATAAATGTTTTTATACCGGCACCGTTCAAAGTGATACTGCCCTCTTTTACCGCAATCATCAAAGCTTTGCAGGTATACGGTTCAAAACTTTGCAACATAC
>CAZGRC010000002.1:14500-20709 GCA_964528125.1 uncultured Ruminococcus sp. | reverse complement strand
TACTCCCCAGTTGCTGTTTTCGCCCTCTGCAAGACTCATCTTTTGAGGAATGTTGCCGCCTTTCGGATAAAGGGTATAATCATCTCCCGCCAGACAGTGGTATTCGTTGCCTGCCTTATCTTTAAAAGAAGCAAAAAGATAATTCTCACCTTTGTTCGGCAATTTAACATATATTAAGATGTGCGAATAATCGGAAATATCAATCCCGTTATACTCGGTTGAAAACCAATACGGAGAATTTTGGGTTTCAATGACATTTTTATTGCAGACCGCATCCCTTGCCGCAATCGTCAAACCGTTTTTCTCAAACGGGCAATCGGTGGTTGCCGTTTCGGTTTTCAAAGCCCAATAACTGTTTGTTTTGATGATATTACCGAAACTTTCCGTCTGCGGCAGATATCCGTTTTTAAGAGTGTTATAAGAAACCGTCACCGAATCGGAATAAACAATACCGCTGTCACAAACGGCATATCCTCGAACGGTGAAAAACTCGGTAAGATTTTTCTCCGTAATATCTTCATATAAAAGCGTGTATTCGCTGTAATCGGCACCTGTAACCGCAAAATTGCCTGAAATGTTCGCACACGGAATATCAAGCACGTCAATATCGCAAAGTTCCCTTGTCAGCTCACGTCCCGACAAATTTTCATACGGTGCGACAAGCATACCGACAGAGTGAACGTTCATTCCCCTTGCGGTAAAACGCAGTGCGTTATTGCCCTCTGCCTTTGGAGAAAGCATTGCAAAATCGGCAGAACCCGAATTTAAAAACTGCGCGCCGACGATAACATTTTCACCCGACGGCATATAAAACGTGTAAGTGTTTTCGCTGTCGGATTTTTCGGCATACGCGGTGTGTTCACCCGAAAAATCGGTATAGGTCACGGTAACACCCTTTGACGAAATAACCTTTCCGCTCTCGGCAGATACCGTAACGTCAACACGCTCACCGACGGCGGCGCCGGTACGTTTAACTTCTATTGCACCGCCGTATATCTGCGCAACGTTGATTTTTTCAACCTTGTCAACCTCAACGTGCCGACTGTCGGTATTGCTTTTTAAAAGCATTATCGGCTGAACTTTTACAGCACCGTAATTTCCGCCAAGCTTTTTAAATCTTACCGAAATATCCGTAAGTCGGTCGATTTCGGTCTTCATTTTAAAAGAGGTATCATCATTTGCAAAGCTCTCATACGGCACTTTTACATAGCCCTTAAATGGCGATTCAAAATACATTCCGCCCTTATAAGCGTTTTTCCAAGACGATACAACCGTTTTTTCCGTCCATTCCGTCGCGCCGTCGGGCAACACAAAATAACTGTTTCCGACATAAAGCGACATTTCGGGTGCGTAACCGTTTTTCCAACGCGAAGAATCCGGCATTGCCAAATTGAAATAAAAACTTATAAGGTTATCCGCAGGGGTATCAATATAAAGCAAAATCCCCGCTGTGTCGCAAATCGCTTCATCCATACCGTCAATCCACAACTGCGGCTCCTTAGTACCGCCGACCGTGCTGTTTTCCAGATTGTACATTGTTGAACTGTTAAGCACAAAAAGCGGAATGTCGGTATTGTCCGGAAGTGTTGACATTGTGCCGTCAACGCCCAAATATTTGGGAATATAATCGGTTATATACCGCGCGGTATTCACGGCGGCGGTGTTTACTCCGCTTATTATCGGGGCACCGCTGTCGGAATTGTGCGTAACGGTAAACATAGGTCCGATAACCGCCTCGCCGTTTTCGCCACCGAATTCTCTAAGCCAGAAAACCGCCATTTCAATCCGGTCGGAAGATTTGTCAAGTTTAAATCCGGAATCGTTTTTAAGCGATGTGGCGGGAACCTTTACAAAGCCCTCGAAACCGCTTTCAAATCGCATTCCGCCCTTATAGGAATAGTTTTCCTGTGTTCCCGCAAATTTTGCGGTTTGCCACTCGGTATCACCCATAGAAAGATACTGATACTCTCCCGAAACCACCGGCAACAAACACGGAGCATAGTCATATCTCCAGCGGGATTTATCGTTCGGGTTTTTAAGTTCAAGATTAAACACAACCGTATTGGCGACGGGCAGCGAAACATAAAACATAAAACCGTCAAAATCGGCAAGCGATTCCGCCATATTCCTAAACTGCAAAACACAGCTCGATGTGTTTGACATATTCTTTTCGTCAACATCCCATTCGATAAGTCTGTCCATTGTGTAACCCGAAATATCGCAGTTTTCAATGGGCTTAACCGCATTTCCGAAACAGCCGACCCATCTGGGGGTGTAATTCGTAATGGGTTTAACGGTGAGCATTCCGCTTTCCGCAACGGCACCGAAAGGAAGTGAACACACGGTTAAAACAAACGACATAACAAGTGAAATAATTCTTACATTCGTTTTCATTTTTTCACTCCCAAAAGTTGTTTCTTTATACCCGCAACGGCATTTGCAATCGAATCTCCCCGCACTCCCGTAACATTAAGGTTCACGGTAACGGGCATACCCGCCGCATACTTTTTCATTCTTATAAGATCTCTTATATCAAATTTACCGTCGGTGTTAACGTCACATTCAACAGTGTTTTTTCCGAAAACATCGCTTACACAGTTTTCGCTTTCTGCCGATATCGGCATATAAGCGCCAATAATAAGCAGTAACGCCGTAAAAAGCATAATAAAAAACTTTTTCATAATCACTCACCGCAATCTATTTATTTTTTAATCGGTTTCCAAATTATAAACATTTATAAATTCCGTCTTATCCGAACCGATAATCACATTGTTTTTAAAGGTCAAGCCGTCGGTATTCTTGGCGTATAGAACCGTATTCCCGTCCGAGATTTCAAGCAGATTTTCGGTGATTTTGATATTCCCATGCACCGCCTGTTTTGACCCCTCGACACATTCGGGGTGAATATCGACAAATTTTCCCGAACAGGCACGATATGTGTTGCGGCGTATGGTTACATCACTTACAGGACCCGATTCATACCACGAACGGGCGTCATCCGCAATAAGCACACCGCTTCCCTTTATATATTCAAATGTGTTTTCCTCAATAACAACCTTTTTTCGGGTCGTCACCAATATTCCCCTTGTGGGTATGCGGGCAAAATAATTGTTTTTAACCTCAACCTCTGCTGTGGCGGAAATGTTTTCAACCATCATATCGGGCACAAAATCTTCCCCTACGCGATCAAGGGTTAAAATAAGTTCTCTGGCGGTGACTTCTTCACACGCCATCACCTTTACAGCACTGCCGCCGATCAGCGTTTCGGGGTTAACGGCGGTTATTTCGTCACCAATCTCAAAACCGCCTATTCCGAATGTCTGCGGGTGCATAAATCTGACCTTGATTTTGTTTTCCGCTCGGTTTACATCCGCAATTTTAAGGTGCGTGCCGTGAACGTTTATCGCATCGTCGTGCGCACCGATGAATGTTCCGTTCACAATTTTAATCTTGCCTCTGCACCCGGAAAAATGCATAAAATCGGCGGAACACGTCGCGGTTCTGCCACAGGCAGGATATGCGCTGAAACGGTCAAGCGTTATGCCATTGCAGTTTTGCGCAATAAATCCCAGACCGTCCATCATATGCACGGTAACGTTTTCAAAACGTGTGTTTTCACAGTGGTCAAGTATGAATCCGCATTCTTCGCGAATCGGGTCACGCATTTGAAAAACATCACCCAAAATTACACCGTAGGGATTTGCACCGTCGGCGCTTTTTGAAAAATGAATTCGCAAAATCCCTTTTTCAATTTCTTCAAACCGTGCATTTTTATCCTGCATAGGGCTCGGATATCTCCATGTAAAACCCGTTTTCGGGCGAAAAATCTGGGATATTCCCGTTTTAAACGCAAAATTCGCGCCGTACCATTCGACCTTGCCGTCGGTTATACGGTAAAGAGTGTCCCGCGCAACCCTGCAATCAATATAACCGTTTCCCTCGCCAACAACCGTCATTTCGGTGATAACCGGCACCGTGTAATCAAAAGTTATGTTTTTGAATGTTATGTTTTTGCAGTTTTTAAGTATTGCTATCGTCATTTTTCCGTTCAGTTTTAAAACCGAACCGTTGCCGTTCACCGTTACATCCCGAAGCCCGTCAAAAAAAAACGGTGTATTCCTTGTTATCGAATCGCTGAGTTCCTTTTCGCGGCAGTTGCCCTCTGCATGGGTGTTGCTGACGTGTATATCACATTTTTCGGCTTCGGTGTAATCCAAAATCCGTGTTTCCCCGCCAAAGAGAATTTCACATTCGCCGCCTGCCTTTTTTGCGTTTTTAAGCACCGCAGATATAGGAGAAACTTCCCCCTCACCCGAAAAATCCGAAACAAATATTTTTTGCATATAAATCACCGTATCTTTATATTTTGTTTTTCTGTGTTTTCTGAACAAAGAGAAAAACTCCGTTGTTTACGAAATTCTTCGCTTTGTTCGGAAAACGGGACGGCGTTATCGCCGCCCCGTCTGCTCACATAATGAATATCAACAAATCAACAATTCAGTGTCGAAATCACCAAAGGTCAATCTGCGCTATGCTCCCGCAATAATCTTTTTGAGTCTTATAAGGTCAAGAATATCAACATTGCCGTCGGTATCTTCGTTTACATTACCGTAAACGGTGTTGACTTCCGCCTTAATTCCCAAAAGATGCTTTCTAAGCTCTTTAAGGTCGGTACCGTTAACAAAGCAGTCATTGTTAACATCGCCTGTTTCATAGGTCTGTGCACTGACATTAAAGGTTGTATGGGGGGTGTCGGAGGTGTAGAAGCCGACAATATCGGTAACAACTTCACCGTATTTTGTGCCGCCGATGCCTTTAAATGCGGATTGGAAAAGAACTATGCGATCAAGAGCGCCGTTTGTTATGGTGGTATAAGGTGCCCAGCCACTGTCATTACCGAATGAAGTAAACGGAATTTTGATGTAACCCTCAAAAGCCTTATCAAAGCAAACTTTACCGAAAACCAAAGTTGCTTCAGCACCGCCATTATAAAAGCCGCCTTTTTCTATGGTCTTTTTCTCCCAATTATCACTACCTGCGGCAAGAACCTGTACGTTTTCACCGGGTTTTAATGAAATAGTGGGATTCCAATCTTTATTCCAATGTGTTCCCTTTTCATATTCAACCGTAAGAGAGAATTCATTTGCTTTATCTGTCTTCAAATAAATCAAGAATCCGTCAACATCCTTTGCCGCAAGCGGTAGGACGGGAGACATAATGAGATTTGCATTACCGTCCGATCCTGTGTGTGTGTTTTCAACATATGTCCATTTTTTATCACCGGAAACCCAGGCTTTTTCAGTGTCTCCGATAACAGTTGAGTCAATATAAAGACTGTATCCGCTATCTTTTCTATCAACAGAGAAATTTGTCATTCTCGATTTCACAGTACCCATTTCAATGCTCTTAACATCAAGCGGAGCGGATTTGTATTCGTCGGGGATATTGATTTCGGTTGAATTGCTGTCCTTTGTAACCTCGAACACAGGAGCTACAGTAACAGAACCATATTCACCGCCTACACCTGCAACTCTGAACTGGAAAGATCCAACCATGTTTGAAATGTTGGTATCGTTGTCACCCATAATAAAAGAACTCCACGGAATCTTTATATAACCCTCAAATGCAGAATCAAACTCAATAATACCATTGTTGCTTATTTCTTGTGTTCTACCTACAGTTTCAACAGTTTTTCTTATCCAATTCCGGCTATCCAATTCGGCAACATAATATGTGCTTTCTTTTTTTAAGGTTACATCTCCATAATAACTATATAAACCGTGTTTTTGAGCAGTCTGAATATGCAGAGCATTTGCCGAGTCTGTCTTTACATATAACAAAAGAGATGAATTTTTAAAATTATCAGATAAAGTATACGGATCTTTGTCTGTTTGATCACTATACTTATATAAAAGCCAAGCAAATGCATTGGTAGAACCCGCAAGAGCGGTCTTTTCGATAGATAACTCTGTATTGCTTGTAAATTTAACACCTTGAGCAGTTGTAAAATTACCGATAGGCGTTACTATCTCACGATTGGCGCTTGAAGTTCCTACCAACGACCAGCCCGTTATCGGTTTTGCCTCAATCGGCGTGGGTTTGTATTCGTCGGGGATATTGATTTCGGTTGAATTGCTGTCCTTTGTAACCTCGAACACAGGAGCTACAGTAACAGAACCATATTCACCGCCTACACCTGCAACTCTGAA
>CAZGRC010000002.1:0-14400 GCA_964528125.1 uncultured Ruminococcus sp. | reverse complement strand
ACACAGGAGCTACAGTAACAGAACCATATTCACCGCCTACACCTGCAACTCTGAATTCTAATGATCCGATACGATTAGTAAAATCCGTATCACAGCTAAATGAACTCCACGGAATTTTTATATAGCCTTCAAAAGCACTGTCAAATTCGATAACACCGTTTCTAACTTCGTTTTCACTATTGGTACCGACGGTTTCAACAGTCTTACTTATCCAATTCTGACTTCCTAACTCAGCCACATAATATGTACTTTTTTTCCACAATGTCGGACTTACATAATAATTATAATTATACTTATTTGACTGTCCTGTCTGAAAATGCAATGCATTTGCCGATTCGGTTTTTACATAGAGAATAATAGACGAATTAGCAAAATTTTGAGACAACACATATGCATTATTAAATCCCAAATCTTTATTATTTCCATCTATATACGGTGTATAACTGTAAAAAAGTCGCGCGTATGCATTTGTCGAACCCGCAAGAGCGGTCTTTTCGATAGATAACTCTGTATTGCTTGTAAATTTAACACCTTGAGCAGTTGTAAAATTACCGATAGGCGTTACTATCTCACGATTGGCGCTTGAAGTTCCTATCAATGACCAGCCCGTTATCGGTTTTGCCTCAATCGGTGCGGCGGCAGACTCGGTGTCGGACTCTGCCGCAGAAACCGGGATTGCTGCGGTCATACAAGCAACCAGCATTATGACCGATAGGATTACGGAAATAATTTTTTTCATAAAATTCGCTCCTTTATTTGTTTTATTTTACTTTAAAGGTATGCAGGATATTATAACCGACCTCATAAGGAATGTTATTGTCAAGTCTTGCCGTTCCACCTCCCTTTGAAAGGAGTTTCAGTGCGATTCTGTATTCGCCCTTTGCGGTAGGAAGCGGCAGATCTGCCGAAATTTTATGCACAAGCTGTTTGCGGTCATTATAATTATCGGGGTTGGTGCAGTGCCAATCGGCAGGATTGCCCGCTTCGGCAGAAGCGACCTCTTCGCCCTTGGAATTAAGAATAACCAAACTGCTTGTGATGTTGAATGCCGCCGAGAAACCGTGGTTTTCAAGACTCAATGTTGCTGTTATGTCATTTTTGTCCTTTGCCTTGACCGACAGTTCCGTAGCGGTTATTCTGTAACCGACATAATCGCGGTGGAATTCAAACACGTTGCGTTCAACCGTTTCGCCGTCGCTGTTTTTGAACCAGTTTTCGGAATAAGGAATTTTATTTTCCTTGCACCATTTTTCGTTGATGGGCTGGCTCTGCCAACGAACCATTGCGCCGTCGCGCAGGGCACCGTGGTCAAGCCAACCGTTGATTGCGCTCAGGGTTGTAAGACGAAGTTGCGATGCGCCGAGAAGTGATGCATAACCGTCGGGATAGAAACCGATATCGTTTTCAAACTGACTCCAGAAATAGAGCTCGGCATCATTCGGTGTATATGCACCCTCGCTCATCTGGCGAATCCACGGTTCAAGACCGACACTGTAGTTCATATTTCCGAGTTCGGTGGTATCCTGAATACCGAACCAACCGTCATTGTTAAAGCCGATACGCTTTTTGGCGGCATTGTCGTCGGAAACATAGTCTTTGTAATCGGGCTGACGAACCTGAATGAACAAATCCGACGGAATGAGCTTGTCAACAAGTGTGTTGAGGATAAGGTCACGGTCGGCTTTGGGCTCGTCGGAGTGCCATTCACCGAATTTTCCGACAAATCCCGCTTGGAAAACGTGGATAACATCCTTGTTTTTCTCGATAATTCCGCTGTCGATAAGATCGTTTATGTGGAGCATCAACTCATCGGTAAGCGGAGTGCGGTCGTTATAGATGTTTACATCGAAATAAGCAAAGCGGAGAAGTATTTGAATTTTTTCCTCGCGCAGATAATCGAAGATATACTGAATAGCCTCGAAAAATCTGTCGGAAAGGTGCTTACCGCGATATGCAGCGGGATAGAAATAGCAAACATAGGTTGTGCTGTGCGCATATTTATCAAGGTCTTTGCGCTGTTCCTTGATTCGGTCAAGAAGTTCGTCGTTTGAAACTTCAAAATCAAAGAAATCGAAATATCCGCGAAGACCGCGATTCGGGTTGCTGTACATCACGTCGTCGTTGTCGGAATAAAGTGTGGTATAAGCGCGCTCAACAACGGGACTGTCCTCAACATTACCGCTGATATCAATTGAAAGATCGATATTTTCTTCCGGTGTTGAGGTCGTCTTTTCGGTGCCGCAAGCCGCGACACCGAAAACCAATATAACCGCAAGAAGTAAAGAAAATATTCTTTTAAGCATTATTTTTCTTCCTCCTCTTTTTAACAATAAGCAGAATAACAACTGCCAAAGCCGCCAGCATGGCGATTGCCGCACCGATACAAACAATAACGATTGCGGTGGCATTGCCGTCATTGCTTACAGCCTGTTTAACAGGATAGTAAACCTTGTTATAAGTCATCTTTTCACTGCTCAACGGGGATTTGTAAAGTTCCTCGTTAAGAGTTTTTACAACCGTATAGTCATAAATTGCGATGACATTATCGTATTTATCAAGTGCTTTAACCAAAATGGCATATTCCCTATCGGGCATAAGACCCGTTACGGCACCGCTGTTGCTGAACACCTTATGGCTTGCGGCAAGGCGGTATTCAAAGCCCGTTTCGGTTTTTGTTATCGAATATGCTTCGATAAGATATGCCGCCGCATCGTTATATTTTTCCCAATAAAGCATTATGCTGTCGGTATAGATATCGCCCTTTTCGGGAGCATAAAGCGACTTGATTGTGGTTGCTGCGGGAAGTTCGGTATAAACCATATCGCCGGGACCGGAGTCGTTATCCTTGGTGACACCGAATACGGGGCCTACCAAAACGGAGTTTTCATCCGAGCCGATAAAGGAGAAGCGATATTCCATTCTGCAAAGAACGGTATCGGATTTAACCTGATTTGCAGGCCAGAAGTTGTTTATCGGAATTTTGAGGAATCCCTCAAAGCCTGCGGGTATTCTTATACCGCCCCACTGGTTTTTATATTTTTCAAACAGGGCGTGTTCCCATTCATTTGAACCGAGTTTAAGCAGTGCGTAATCAACGTTCGCCTGAGTTTTAAACTCATAATCGGTATCGGTAAACATACAGATTGTAAGCAGGTTATCCTTGCCCTCCGGTACCTTGACATAAATCATAATATGGCTGAAATCTCCGATAGGCATTTTGTTATATACCTGACGTGCCCAGTAATAATGGAGATAACTGTCGGTATCAACACCCTTTGAAGAGGAAATCTTCAGCGCCTTATTGGCGGTAAGGGACGGAATGGGGCTTGGAATCATACCGAATGAAAGTTCTGTATAACCCGCAAAATCTGTAACGGGAGTGAAAGGTGTCATTTCGGGAAGATTAGATTTTTTCCAAACATTCTTCGCAACATAGGGGTCATCATTTATACCGATAAACGCGCCTATTCTGATTTTACCGTAGCTTCCGCCGAGCTCCGAAAAACGCATGGTTATCTTGTTGATATCTTCGGAATTGGTCGGACCGCCGTAGAAGCCCGAAAGCGGAGCCTTGATCCAACCGGAAAACGCGCCTTCAAACTGAATCGCACCGTAGGTATCACTGCCGTCAACACGGCCGTCGGTGGCTTTTTTGGTTACCCAATTCGAGGTGCCGTCCGCCATGATGTAATATTTTGAATGGTTTTTGAAGATACATTCTGTGGTATCATCATCGGTAAAGGCGGTGAGACCCATTCGGTTTGCCGCGGGGATGTCGATATGGAATGCGATGTAGTCATAGCCGTTGAGCGGCTCGGAAAGGTGGGTTTCGACAAAGTTCAGCGTGTTGAACGGATTCTTGCCGCCAAACGATGTGGAACCTACAATCTCAATGGCTTCCGCCAAGCCCTGCGTCGTGTTATATCCGATATTGGTGGTCGTCAAACCGAGTGTTTTTGTGACCGAAAGCCCGCTTGTGATAAGCGTGGCGCCGCTCGGAATCGTTAAATCCCCTACCGGTTTGATTTCAACCTTTGTTATCTTTTCAAAGGTAACATCGTCAAAATATTTTGAAAGAATGTATTTTGCAATCTGGCGATAGCCGTTTATGTTCGGATGAACTGTATCTCTGTAATAAGCCGAGAAATACTGCGAGAAAACGCCGTCAAGGGTGTCGATTGCATATATGCTGTTATCCGCCCATATGTTCGCCGCCGCTTGGCGCAGATTATTTGTACCCGTGGTGTCCTGTACAATATTGGGGCTGGTGTATACGATAACCGCGTCGGGGCAAGCCGCGCGTATCTTTTCGATACCCATTTTGATGTAAGCGGTAATCTTATCCGCTTTACCCGAACCGAAACAGTCGTTTATACCGAGAGCGATATCGACGATACAGCCTTTACCCGTTGCATTTGCCGCTTTGATTTTTTCAATCAACTGCTCAACTGTGGGTGGCTTACTGCCTTGGAGACCGGGAGTATAGCCGCTCCAATGTTCCGCTTTAAGTCCGCTGAGTGCCTGAACATCACAAATCATATTGTAACGTTGCATAAATTCATGGCGTACCAAACGGAAAACGGGATAACCCTTTTCGTGACGGGTGCTGTCACCTACCATAAAGTAATAGCCCTGCTGAGCGCCCGATTTGCTGTTTTCAAAAATCCACTGAATTTTATCGTACGGATTTCCTGTTGTGGGTTCCGCTGTTACGGGAGGTTTGGTTTCACCCTCGTCAACTGAACCTGTCAACTTAAGTTTTGTGGATTCGCTGTCTTTATCGACATAGAACACCGGTCCGACAACAACTTCACTCGAAGTTCCGCCGATTTTTTCAAACTTTGCTTCCATATAAGCAAGGTTGTTATAAATTGTTTCATTCGCATCAAGTGAAGCAAACGGAATCTTGATATAGCCTTCAAAAGCCGAATCAAGGTTTATATAACCGTAATGAGTGTCATTACCGCTTACCGCTTTACCTGTTACGGTTGCCTGAGTCCATTTCCTGTCGGTAACGGAAGCATATTCATACGACGAACCGATTTTAAGGGTTGCCGTGGGATAATATGACCATTGGCCCTTATGAACCGTAGCAAAATACATTTTATTTGCACCTGTGGTTTTTACGTAAATCACAAGTGAAGATTTGGCAAAATCACTCGGCAGATTATAAAAATCATTTGTGGTATTTGAGGTATCTCTGAACCAAAACTGTGTCATAATTTTGGAAGCCGTGAGATTTCCGCTGTTTACAACTTCACTGCCCGACTTTGAAGTGATTTTTACACCCTTTGCATCTTCAAAACTTGCAATCGGTGTAACAAGTGCTTTATTTACAACAGCCGCATCGCCGTTGGCATTCCAACCTGTAATGGGTGTAACCTCAATCGGGTCGGGATCGGGCACGGTGATTTTTGTGGATGTGCTGTCCTCGTCAACAAGGAAATAGGGACCTACAACAACAGAACCGTATGCGCCGCCCAAACCTTTAACTTTGCTTACAAGACCTGCAATTTTGGTTGAGCTGTTTACGCCGAAGTTACCGTCATTGTACAAATCCGAAACGGCAAACTTGATATATCCCTCAAATGCGCCGTCAAACTGCATAGCGCCCCAGTATTGATTACTTGTTGAGCCTTTTACGGTGAACGCCTCTGTCCATGTGGTATCACCTATGCGAGCATAGTAATATCTGTCACCGACTTCGGGTGCCATTGCCAGAGTATAAGACCAGCCCTTGTCAATTTCAATAACGGGCAACAAGGTGTTTGCGGCAGTAGTCTTAACATAGACAATTATGTGTGTTGCCGCACCGAAATAGGTATCGGTAGTGGTTCTTAAATTGTTATAAATCTGTGTGTTCATAACATCGGCTTTTTCAACCGTGCCGTTTGCCGCTTCCATCTTCATACCTTTGGCGGTTGTGAAATCCAAAGGTGTAACTGCGCTTGCGGTTACGGTAGCGGTATTATAGCTTTTATATTCCCAATTTGTAATCGGGGTTGCAACAATCGGGGTTGCCGCAGACGGGTCATGTGGTTTCCAACCGTCGGTAAAAGCGAACGAAGTCGAATCGGTGTTCTTGGTTATAATAAACGATGCCGCCTTTACAGTGCCATAGTCTCCGCCGACACCCGCGACCAAAACCTTAACACTTGTGAGTGAAGAAATTTCGGGCAGAACTTCTTCGGAAGAAGTCAGTCCGCTTGTGGTGAAACTTGAAAGCGGAATCTTGATATATCCCTCAAACGCGGAATCAAGAACAATTGCGCCCTCGCGTTCGGTGGTGATTGTTTTAAGCGTTTCCCACTTGTTTCCGCCTTTTTTGAGTGCGTAAACATTAACGGCGCTGTCAAGCTTCAATTCGGGCACCTTTTCAAGATAATCGTCCTTAAAGCCAGCTTTAATGCTGAGACGGTTTGCGCTGTCGGTCTTAACATAAAGCATAAGACCTTCCATTTTTTCGCTTGATTCCTCAAACTCGCTTATAAGAACGCCAACATCGTGCGGATGTTCGGGTGCGGTTGTGTTTACCTTGAACTTGCCGAGGTTGCTGTCGTTATTAACGGCAAAGAACGGACCTGCCGTTACCGTGCCGTAGCTACCACCTAAGCCGAGTGCGTGAACGGTAAACTGATAAAACGCATCCTGATTCAGCGAAAGGCTGAATCCGCTGTCGTTAACAAGTGAAGTGATCGGAATCTTTACCCAGCCCTCAAACGCGCTGTCAAACTTAATGGAACCGAAATAGGTGTTGATATAGTTTTCGTCACCTGTTGAGCGACCGCGACCTGCGGTTGCAGTGGTCCACTTACTGCCGTTTATGGGCATATAACTGTATTCTTTGCCGACGCCGAGAACCATTATCGGATTATAACTTTGACTCCAGCGGTATTCGTTATCGGGCATAAATGTCGAACAGTCGATACAGAAAGTGTTTGCGGCATCGGATTTCAGATAGAACATAATGCCGTCAACACCGACAAGACTGTTCTTATAGGTGTATTGAACGGCGGCATAAGCCTGACTGTCCGAAATATTGCCGGAAGCAGTATAATTACCGCTGATTTTAACACCCTTTTCGTTTGTCAGTGAATTGGTGGTTTTGAATTCGTGACTAACGGTTCCCGCATTATATGTAACCGCATTGCCGCCCGCAAAAGGCGTAACATAAACACCGAGATTGGGGTCATAGGTTGCGGTTTCGGCAACACCTGCAATGATACCGTTCTTTTCCGAAGGAGAAGATACCGATGCCACCTGCGAATTATTGAAAACACCGTTACCTTCAACAACCGAAGTTTCGGTGCCTCCGACAGACGATACATTAAACGATTCAATCGGGGTAAGTTGTGTTAAATCGGATGCGGCGGATGCAAAAAGCACCGGCAACGCAGCAGAGAATGCCGTCAAAACAAATACCGCCGTTAAAACGACCGACAAAACACGTGCTGAAAACTTGTTTTTCATTTTTTCACTCCTTTTAATATTGGGAGAAACCTAACATATTTGCACAAGTTTAAATATCTCGGTGTCGGAATCGCGCTTTTCACGCGATTCCGAACAACTACCGTTAAGATATAAAGTCCTTAAGCTGTGCCTCGTATACAGGATAGAGCTGGTTTACAGCGGCAGACCACTGAGAAGCACCGGAGAAGATATCATATTTGAACATAATTGTATCACCGATGCCATTGATGATATCATAGAAGGTGTAATATACCTTCTTGGGGTTGGAAGCGAGATACCTCTCAACAAAAGCGATATCCTCATCGCTCATTACAGCCGAGCCTGCTTTTGCCTTGATGTTATAACGTTCCTTTGCAGGGGTGCTTTCGTTGTTGGGAATCTGAACACAGAGATTTTCACCCAACCGGAACCACTTGAGGTAATTTACCCAAAGTGTAGCAAGTTCAACATTCTTTGCGCCTTTGATAAGTCCGTATCCGGGGTCAATCGAAACACCGAGGCAGTATTCGGATTCACTGTCGAGTTTAGGCAGCGGTGCGAAGCCCAAAGCATCGCTTTGACGGAGAGATTCAAAACGCTTTTCAATAACAAGCGTTGCACTTGACATGAGCATTGCACATTCTTCACGCTCGAAAGCAGGGCAGGCATCCTGTGTGGTTATAGCGCCTGTTCCCGCTTTACTGATGTCATAAAGGGTGTTCATAACCTTTGCAACGCGAGCGTCTTTAAGATTATTCTTATACTCTGTGCCGCCGTTGATTTCAAGAAGCTCAATACCCGAGATGAAAAGCGGTTCAAGGTTTTGAGGTGTGAAGCCCCACTGAACAATCTCGTTTTTGTTGTTCTTTTCAATAAACATATTGGCAAGTTCGCACATCTTATCAAGAGTCCACTCGTCACGCTCATAAAGCGCACGGGGTGTTTGATCTTCAAGACCGTAGTTCTTGAACATATTCTTGTTGTAGAAAAGCCATGTCTGAACAAATTCACTTACAACGGGGAAATATGTTTTGCCTTTCCACTTATACTTTTGTGTGAGTTCCTTGGTGTCAGACCAAAGTGCGGAATCAAAGTCAATAAGTCCGTCCCACGGCTGTAAAAGGTCATTTGCGACAGGCATAGGCCAGAATTTACCTTCGGCACAGTCAACAACATCGGGGACGTTGCCTGCGGCAACCATTTTTGCAAGATCCGACCAATAGGTTTCGTGTGTGGAGATGGTGTCTTCGATAGTTACACCGAATTCATCCTGAAAATAGGTTGCGGCTTCACCGTCGGTTTCGTTTTCGTCCATAGAAGACCAACCAAACACTTTAAGAACCTTGGAATTGTTTGAAAGGTCGGCAGTGGGCATTTCTATTGCCGAAACATTTTGAGGTGTTTTGTTATCGTCCTTTTTGTTGCCTGTGTCAGACGAAGTTCCGCCCTTACCGCAGCCGGTTAGCGTAAGCATTAACGCCGCAGACAATGCAACTGCTCTGGAAAAGAATGTTTTTTTCATAAAAGTTTCCTCCTAAAATTTTTTATATCCGACCGATTATCCCACGATGCTTGTGCTCATCAGAGATTCGGTGAATTTCTTTTGAAGAATGGTGTAAATAATTATTGGGGTAAGTATAAACAGCAAACAGAAGGTTGTCGAATATACCGTGCTTTCGATATCGCCGTAAGCAAGACCGTCCGCCGTGCGCATTGTTCTTATTGTCTGGTCAAGACCTTTAAGAACAACCGCCAAAGGTTTCGATTTGTTAAAGAACAGCGAAATGTTGATATAATCGTTCCAATACCACACAAAGCTCAAAATAAACGTTACAAGAAGTATCGGTGCCGAGTTTACAAACATTATGCGCGTATATGCCTTTACCGGACCGCAACCGTCAAGATATGCGGCATCTTCCAGTTCTTTAGGCATACTCTTGTAAGACTGTCTGAAAAGGTAGATGAAAAGTCCCGATTTAAGACCCTGTGCAAAGAGTGCCGAAAGCGAGGTCGGGAAAATCGTGTTTATAAGCTGAATTCCCTCTCCCCCGAAAACTTGTGCCGTAAAGGAAGTGATATTTGAATACTGGATATAAAGCGGCATTGAAATTATCTGCGGCGGAACGATAAAAGACATAAGCGCCAGCAGAAACAAAATATTTCTGCCCTTAAATTTGAATCTCGCAAAACCGTATCCCGTTATCGAACAGGAAAGCATCTGTAAAACCGAGCACACAACGGAAATGGAGGCGGTTTTGAAATATGCCGAGAAAAAGCCGGTTCTTTCAAATACAAATTTAATATTATCCAATGTGAAATTTTTCGGGATCCATATAACCGTAGGATCCATCATATCGTCGGGAATTCTGATGCTCAGGCTTATACAGAAAATTATTGGATAAAGAATTATGTACGCCAAACCCATAAGCAATATTATTCTGACAACCGACCAACAAATCTCCGAAACACGGGTTATAAGCTGTTTTCTTCTTATTTCGTCCCCGACCCGTTTTTGGGAGACGGATTTTATGTTGTTCATTTATCCCCCTCCTTAATCAACTGCGTAGTGAACGTATTTGTTACCGACAAGGAAGATTGCGACAACAATAACAAAAATCACAATGAAGTTCAAAATCGCCATAGCCGCCGCCTCGTCGAATTTAAGCTGATTTGTATAGGTATCGATAAGTTTAAACATTGAGTTTGAATAACTTATCATATTGTCAACCACTGTATAGAAGATATTAACAACCAGCATAGGCGCGAGCATCGGAACTGTTATCTTCCAGAAAGTGGTCCAGCTGTTGGAACCCTCAACATCGGCAACCTCGTAAAGCGAGTGCGGTATCGACTGCAATCCCGCAAGGAATATAAGTATCTGTATACCCGAATTCCAAAGTAGCCCGAAGAGCGACTCAACCGCATTTTGTATGTAATCAACCGCGGTTTGCGGAATTCCCGCACTGAGCAGTGCACCGGTTATCGTTTGGGACCGGAACATAGAATCTGCCCGCGCTCCCGACGATATAAGACCGAGAAAATAATTGCCGTTTATAATGTCGATTGCGATTCCGCCCGATATTATTACCGGCAAAAAGAAGATTGCACGGAAAAAGGTTCTGCTTTTGAACTTTTGGTTAAGAATTACCGCAATAAATATCGACAGCACCAGTATAAGCGGTGCTTTAACCGCAACACCCGTTACGGTGCCCGTAAACGCGGGCAGAAATTCGGTGTTTTTTGTGAACAGTTCGATATAATTCTTAAATCCGACATTTTCCATACCGACATATCCCTGTTGAATTGAAACTTCCGATAAGCTGTATCTTACGGAGGATATAAACGGAAGCAGAAACAGCAGTATAAACCCTATAGCCCATATTGAAATAAACAGATAGCCATAGTAAGATTTTTTCTTTTCGTATGAAAGTTTCATCAGCGTTCCGCCTCCTCTACAGTAAAGGTATTTTCCGCAACTGCGGTACCGTTTTCGGTATATTGCTCGGTATCACCGAAATTAACATAAACTTTGACGCCGTTTTCATATTGCGTAACGCTTAAAGCGTCATTCAGATATTCGTGTGAATAAATGCGGCTGTTATCGATTTTCGCATACAGTTCGGAAAGCAGTTTGTATTTCTCGGTTGCCATCGCTTTTGTGGCATCGAAATTAACTTTTGAAAGACCCGAAAGTTCTGTTCCGATAAGTTTTGAAGCATCGTTATATATCCATGTATAGCAGATTGATGCACCGCCCGCCACCGAATACAGCATAATATCATCACCGATATTATTGTTGTTAAACGACGGCGCAACACATTCCGCAATGCCGCTCAGTGTCATTGTATAAAACGGAACACTCCGGTCAAGAATATCCTGATTGCTGTTGGCAACAGGTGCGTTGTAAATCACATCGGCATAAACCGCGGAATATGAATTCGGGCTGTCAAGCATAAGCGAATCGGTTTGCTGTGCCGCCTTTTTTACAAGATTCTCCATAACCGCACGCACCGTACCTCTGCGGTAACCGTCGCCGCCGAAATCACAGTAAAGATTGTTACCGATATCTCCGAGCGCAAGGTTTTTAACATTCTTCTTTTCAAAAGATCTAAACACCTTTTCGACATTGCTTTGAAGTTTGGGAATTTTAAGCCTGTAAACGGTCTCGTCTGTTTCGTTGAGTGTGCTGTAAGAATAACCGCTCCACGAAAACGGAAGTCCCGTTATGGACGATGACGCATTAAACATACGGTCCAAGAATCCCGCGTCGGAATACAGTTGCAAATTAAGAACTGCGGGATAAACACGCATATCTTTACTCTCACCGAGTGTCTTCAATGAAACACCCGAAAATTCCGATATGCCGTTTACCTTGTTGCCCTTGAGTTCGTCGGTGTTCCACGAACGGTATCTGAATGTTACATCGTCTATCCCGTTCTTTTTAAGATAATCCGCAATTTGTTGCAGTTGGTTTTGCGATGTAAGTGTAAGTGTTTTGTTATGCGGAATACCGAGTGTCGAAACACGTTTTAAAACGGCACCGTAGACATCGGCATAAAATCCGTGTGAAATATTTCCGTTTGACAGACCGTACTTTTCGGTAAGGTAATCACGGTAGGCTCGTGCCATTCCGCTGTAGTTCGCATCATCACCCGAAAGGAAAAGATAGCGCGTGCGCATAACGCTTTGATTGTCACCGGATTTGTCGAAAAGTTCGGTTGAATAGTTGCCCACGTTATACTCGACGGAATTCACAAAACCGTAAGAAATATAGGCGTTGGAATAATAGGTTTCCTGACCGCAGGAATTGGCTTTCATTGTGCCGAATTCCGCACCCTCCTCCGCAACGGCAAATATACCGCTGCCGTTTTTCACCGCGCCGTACACCGGCAGACAAAGTGCCTGATTATCACATTCAAGATAATAATCTGCGGTTATGTTTGTCGGTTCCTCACCGAATATCGGACGGCTGTACTGCCCTGCTGACGGGGTATCGTTTTCAAAATCAATCAACGCACCGGAACCGTCGGGAACGAAAAGATATCCGCTGTCTTCGACGTTACCGCTTACAAAATACTGCAAGGGCGATATTGCCGAAACAAATATCGCGGGTTTGCTGTCGTCGGTCTTTTCAAAAGCAACCTCGGTAACAATCGAATCATCCTCAACATAAACCGCAAGTGTTGCCACACCGCCCGCTTCGTCAACTGTATAGTCGAATCTGACACCGTTGTTTATAAGTTTGATTTCATACTTTCCGGATTTTACCGAAGCGGTATAAAGATTAAGCGATGTGCGCTTTTTGGTGTTGACATCGGCATATTCCAGCACCAGCGTTGACATCATACGCATTTGTGTCAGTTTTGAAGCCAATGCGTCGTTTTCGGGGTACTGCGGATTGCTGTACCACACAGTACCGTCATTCAAATTTTCGGTTTTAAAATAGGTTGTTGACGGTTGAAACGAAAGTCTGATATTGTCATTCTCGCCGCAAGCCACCCAATCGGTGCCGTCCTTGGCGGTATAACGGCTGCCCTCCGGCAGTTTTATCGGTTCATCGGTTTTGACTGTATTCTTATCGGAACAACCGCCGAGACAGGATACTATAAATACCGATGCTAAAAGTAAAGATAAAAACTTCTTCATATTTATTTCTCCTATGCGTTTAACCTGAATACTACTTCACTGAACACAGTCTTTACAAAATCGACAACATTCTGCGCAAGACTGTAAATCAAGAAAGCCAAAACAACCATAAGAAGCATACCTATAATGGTTATTATAAACAGCAGAATTGAACGCCCGATTTCAAACTCGTGGAATACCGAAAATGCTATCATCAAAAGTGCAAAACTGAGTATTATTCCAATTGCAAGAATAATGGTGAGGAATATACCCTCGGTATCGACAAGAACATGGCTCAGTATAACCCTTATAAATCCGCATATTATATACGGCAGCAGCGAAATGCAGGTGAATACCCAAATATCCGCAAGGGTTGCCTTACCGTTCATAAGAACGCTGAATGCCCAGTTTGCCACAACAAACAGCAACAGCACTGCAAGTCTTACTGCGGTAACGCTCAAAATGTTGATTTCCGAAGAATCGATTATCGCGAAAGATTTACCCATATACTGCTGTTCCAAAACTCCCTGTAACACAAGCATTACAAAAACTGCCGCCGTAAAGCCGTATGACTTTATCTTGCGACTGCGCATTCGGTCGAATCCCACAAAGGGGTGGAATGCCGAATAAACCATAAGCCCGAAATTACTGCTTGAAATTTTTCCGATAAGGGGAATCTTGCCTTTTTTAATAAGCATTGAAACGGTTTTCACCGCCGCAATTATCAAAAACAACGCAACCAATATCCAAACAAAGTTATCACGCATCGCCGTTATACGGTATTCTTTATATGCTCGACTGTAACCCTCGGTATAACGCGCAAGTTCGTAATAGTGCATCGCCTGTTCATAATCGGCTTCGTTATAAAGTGCATTGCCTATTCCTATATATGCCAACTGAAAATTCGGGTTTTCCTCAACCACGGCGAGCCACGGTTCAAGCGATGCGGCATAATCACCGTTATTATATGCTTCCAGCGCCGTATGTACGGTTTTCCCCATTGCGGTAAGCGAAAAGACCGTTATATTGTTTTTTGCGCTGTCAAGCACCAAAATACTGTCGTTATAACATTCAATCGCACAGGGTTGACTGAATGTGCCGACAAAACTGCCAAGTCCCGCAAATGCGGAAACCAACTGCATATTATTGTCAAACTGATAAACCTTGCCCTGCTTGTTATCCAAAACGTTTATATATCCGCTTTCGCTGTAAACGATATCGATAAAATTGAGATATTTGTTATCGTTTTCAAAGGCACGCTTAACATCGGGCGGCATAAACGATTCGAGAACGTCACTTCCCTTGGGATTGAGGCAGCGTATGCTG
>CAZGRC010000001.1:0-21081 GCA_964528125.1 uncultured Ruminococcus sp. | reverse complement strand
CTTACAACGAAACCTATACCGATATGATTGAAGCGGGTATTGTTGACCCGACAAAGGTTACACGTACGGCACTTGAAAATGCCGCATCTGTTGCCGCAATGGTTTTGACAACCGAAAGTCTTGTTGCAGACACCAAGGAAGATGCCGCTGCCGCCAATGCAGCCGCAGCCGCCGCTGCCGCACAGGGCGGAATGTATTGATTTTTAAAAATTTTGGGGCAGTATCGCGTGACGGTACTGCCCTTTTTGAAACTTTTGTATGAAAGCGGGAATTCAGTGAAAGCGGTGTATGTTTCGGCGTGGTTTTTAGGCGTTGCGGCGGTACTTTTCCTTTTATATGCATTTGTGCTTCTGTTTCCGGGTGCTAAAAAGGAAAGGATAAAAAAATTCAGATACTTCTTCACCGATTATGCCCACCGAGGGCTTTGGGGTGACGGCATACCCGAAAACAGTTTAACGGCTTTCAGCCGTGCGGCTGAAAAGGGTTTCGGAACGGAACTTGACGTTCGGCTTTCAAAAGACGGAAAGGTCTTTGTTTTTCACGATGACAACCTTTTGCGTATGACAGGCATAGCGGGTAAATTCAGTGATTTCACCGCAAAAGAAATCGAGCAACTTTGCCTTGCGGGAACAGGAGAAAAGATACCGTATTTTACAGAAGTTTTATCTGCTGTTCGCGGTAGGGTGCCGATTATGGTTGAACTTAAAGGCGAAACTTCCGACACGGCGCTTTGTGTTGCCGTTGACAGGATTTTGCGTGATTATGACGGTGAATACTGTGTCGAATCCTTTAATCCGCTGTATGTCGGGTGGTACAGGAAAAACCGCGCCGAAATTATGCGCGGTCAACTTGTTTGCGGAAATAAAAAGCCGTTGTCAACGGTTTGTGATCTGCTTGTTTTCAATATATATAACCGCCCTGATTTTATATCTTACAAATACAGCAGATATAACCGCACGGCGCTTTGTCTTGCAACGCGCCTTTGGAATGCAGAGCGCGCAATCTGGACGGTCAGAGACGGGGAAACCCGAAAACGCTTTAAGAATGCGGCGGTGATTTTTGAGGGATTTATCCCCGAAAGGAAATAGTATTATGCGACAAACACATCCCATACCTCCGATTTTCGGAAATGAGTCAAACACATTGATACTCGGCAGTTTTCCGTCGGTGAAATCGCGTGAAGCGGGCTTCTTTTACGGACATCCGCAAAACCGATTTTGGCGTGTTTTGGCAGAAATTTTCAACACCGAAATCCCCAAAAACGTTGAGCAGAAAAAGGCGCTGGTGCTGTCCGGCAAACTTGCTTTGTGGGATGTTATCGCTTCCTGTGAAATTGTCGGTTCGTCGGATACGAGCATATCTTCGGCGGTGCCGAATGACCTCAGTGTTATTACGGAACACTGTGACATTAAAAGAATTTTTGTGAACGGAAAGACGGCTGAAAAATATTATAATAAATATCAACTTGAAAAGACGGGAATTCCGTGCACGGCACTTCCCTCCACCAGCCCCGCAAACGCTGCATACAATCTGCAAAAACTTTGTGAATGTTGGAAAATAATACTGTGATTATACAGGCATAAAAAACGACCCTGAAAGGTCGTTTTTTATGCCGTTATTTATTTTACTTCGGGCGTGAAACCGAGGTCATAAATGAGGTCCACTGCCGTTTTAAGACAGTGTTCGCAACCGTCTACGGTTACGGTTTTTTCTTCAAGCGAAACCGAAAAATTCAGTTTTGCATCGGAAAGGGCGGTGTTAATGCGTTTAACGCAACCCTCGCAGTGAATGTCCGGCACAGAAATAATGTGTTTCATAACGGTTTATCTCCTTTATAATTTTTTCGTTTTAAGTCGCAGAGCATTTGACACAACGCAGATCGAACTCAGTGACATGGCAAGACCGCCGATCATCGGGCTCATAAGCAGTCCCGTTGCAGGGAACAAAAGTCCTGCCGCAATGGGAATACACACGGTGTTATAACAAAACGCCCAGAAAAGGTTTTGCTTTATATTGCGAATGGTGAGTCGGCTGAGTCTGACGGCACGCGCCACATCACAAGGATCGTCACGCATAAGCACAATATCGGCGGATTCTATTGCAATGTCGCTTCCGCCGCCGATGGCACAACCTGTATCCGCTTCGGTGAGTGCGGGAGCATCGTTTATACCGTCACCCGCCATCAATACAGAGCCGTATTTTTCTTTTATTTGTGTGATTATCTGCGCTTTGCCCTCCGGCAATACGCCGGAATAAACCTCGTCCGCACCGACAAGCGAAGCGACGTATTCCGCGCTTGCTTTGTTGTCCCCCGAGAGGAGAACGGTGCGCATTCCGTAGGATTTAAGGCGCGTTATCGCATCTTCGGCGGTGGGTTTAAGTTTGTCGGAAAGAGCCAAAAGTCCGAGCGGCTTTCCACCGTGTGCCACGAAAATCAAGGATTTCCCCTGTCTTGAAAGGCATTCGGCATCGGCAGATAAAGTCGAAATGTCAATTTTGTTTTCATTCATAAAAAGGGCATTGCCTGCAAGGGTGAATTCTCCGTTTACGGTGCCGCAAATGCCTTTGCCCGAAATGCTTTTAACATCTGTTGCCGAAAAAGTCTCCGCTTCGCTGTCTTCTGCCGCGCGGCAAACTGCAGCGGAAAGAGGGTGATCCGAATGCTTTTCAAGAGCGGCGGCAACTGAAAGAATATTATTGCTTTCCGAAATTATGTCGCAAACTTCGGGTTTTCCGAGGGTCAGTGTGCCGGTTTTATCAAAAACGGCAACGCGGGTTTTATGTGCTGTTTCAAGCGCTTCGCCGTTGCGGATTAAAATTCCGTTTGCGGCACCGAGCCCCGTACCGACCATAATGGCGGTGGGTGTTGCAAGCCCCAATGCGCACGGGCAGGCAACCACAAGTACGCAGGTGAAAATTTTAAGTGCAAAGGCAATATCTTTGCCGACAATCAGCCATATTGCCGCCGCGATAACCGCTATTGCCATAACGGTAGGTACAAATACACCCGATACCCTGTCGGCAATTTTTGAAATCGGCGCTTTTTTGCTTTGCGCTTCTTCAACAAAGCGTATTATTCCCGCAAGGGTGGTGTTTTCACCCGTTTTGGTGACCGTTACCGTAAGACTGCCGTTAAGATTGAGACTGCCGCCGGTGACACTGTCACCCACGGACTTTTCAATCGGCAGACTTTCTCCCGTGAGCATTGATTCGTCAATGTCGGCACCGCCGTCGGTGATTGTGCCGTCAATAGGAATACGAGCGCCCGATTTTACAAATATAATATCCCCAACATTGACATCCTCGGTGGGGATTTCATATTGAACGCCGTTACGCAAAACCGTTGCGGTGTCGGGAGTCAGAGACATAAGCGATTCAATGGCGCTTTTGGTTTTTTTGCGACTTTTGTGCTCAAAATATTTTCCGAGCATTACAAGTGTTATTACAACTGCCGCCGATTCAAAATAAAGGTTGTGCACGGCGTGTGGATTGTAGGAGGCGGTATATGTCATAACAATGCTGTAAACAAAGGCGGTCGTAGAACCTATTGCAACAAGTGTGTCCATATTCGGATGCCCGCGAAAAAGCGAGGTATATCCGTTTGTGAAAAATTTGCCGCCGCAAATGAGCACGGGTATTGTAAGCAAAAGTTGTGTCAACGCAAAACCGTATGGAGATTTTTCCGCACTTGCAAAGGCGGGTACCGGAAGATTTTCAAAAAGCATTTGTCCCATTGAAATATAGAGCAGTATTGCACTGAAAACACCCGCTGTTATGAGACGGATAAGTTTTTCATCGGTTTTTTTTTCTTTGGGGGTGTCTTTGGTGTTTTTTGCACCCTTTTCCTCACTTATGCCGAAACCCGCTTTTTCAACCGCCGTGAATATTTTTTCATCGGGACATATTGCGGGGTCATACTGCACCGTCATACGTTCGGTCATAAGGTTTACCGTGCATACGGAAATACCCTCCAGTCGGGAAACAACGCGTTCAACCGATGCACTGCAAGCGGCACAGGACATACCGCTTATTATAAAAGTTTTCTTTATCATTTGAGTTCCTTTCTTACATATTTATTATTTCGGCGCCGTTCTTCTCGGCGGATTCGCGAACGGTACTGTGACAGGTAAAAAGTATTGTCTGATGACCGCTTGAATATTCATTCAAAAATGCGGTTGCCTCGTCGGTGCGGCGATCATCATACTGACAGAGAACATCGTCAAGCATTATGGGCATCGGTTCTTCGCAGATAAGCTGTGACATTGCAAGACGTAAACTTAAATATGCCTGATCCGAAGTGCCCGAACTTAAATAATCCAGTTCACGTGTTCCGAAAATGCCGCTCTCTTCAACCTTAATTTCGAGATTTTTTGAAATTTCCACCGCTTTGTAGCGACCGACTGTGAGTTTTGCGAAAATTTCAAGAGTTTTATTTTCAAGCGCCGAACCGTAACCGCGGCGAACTTCGGCAAAACTTTCGTGAAGTTCCGAAAGCGCAATCTGCGTTGCATCGTAAATCAGTTTTTGCGCCGTCGCTTTTTCGTTTAACATATCGTATTTTCCACGCAACGACTCAATACTCGGAGTTTGTGAAAACTCGGTTTTGATACGGGTGAGCACTTCGGAAAGTTGGGATGAAAGTCGGGTTATCTCGGCATTCTTTTCTTCAAATTCCGCCCGCGCGGTATCGAAATCGGTGTCGGTGCCGCCGTCGGCGGTAATACTTTCAAGTTTTGCTTTTGCTTCTTCATACGAAATTCCACCGAGATCTCCGCTTAAATATGACAGGCGAAGTTTTATTTCCTTTTGCTTTTGCGATAATGATTCGAGTTTCGGAAGTTGCGCGTGAATAGCATCGGGTTCAAGACCGAGGGATAATTTTTCGGCAAGCAACACAAGGTCTTTTTCGGCGGATTTTTTCTTTTCTTCGGCATCGATTTGCGCCGATATTGCGGCGGCAAGTTCGGCTTTTTGCCGTGCAACGGCGGTGGCATCGGTGTTGAGTGCCGCCGTGAGCAGACTTATTTGACCTGCGGTTTCACCGATTTCACCCTGAACGGCGGTGATATCAGCAGAATTTTTGAACAGGGCGTTTTTAATTTCGTCAAGTGTGTTTCCCGCTTCTTCAAGTGCTGTGATGTCCGTGGGACGCAAAATGAATCCGAGGACGGTCAGCACAAGACCCGCAGCCGCAACGGCTATGCCTCCGTAAAGATGCAGCAAAAGCGCGATAACAATACCTGCCGCGGCGACAACAGAACCAATGACCGTTAAAATCGGATTCGCACGGCGTTTCTTGCCCTGTGCCGCAGTGACGGCACTTTGCGCACGGTCGGATTTTTCGTGCAGAGCCGATGCCTCTTTTTCAAGACACTCTTTTTCGGCTTTAAGATTTTCAAGTCGCGTGTTGGCGGCATCGAGCTCTTTTTGTGTTGTTTCGGTATTTCCGTTTTCCGCAAGTGATGCCTGTTTTTGAAGTTTTTGCACGTTGTTTTCGGTTTCAAAAACCTTTTCGGCGGCGGATTGAAGTTTTGTGAGACAAAAATCGAGTTTTTTCACAAACATATCGTCAATGGGTGTGCCGTCATTTAATGTCATTGATTTTTGCAGTTGCTCAAGCTCTGCTTTTTTTTGCAGATATTCTTTTAATTTTTCGGCGCTTTTGATATCGTTTTCACGTTCCAAAACAGATTTAAGCTCTTTGTGTGCGGCATCGGCGGCTTTGAGATGTTTTTTGAGTTCCTGTGCCTGCACATTCAGTTCGGCACGCCGTTTGTCGCGTTCTTCGGCAAGTTTTATCTGTTCGTCGATTGTTTTAAGTGCTTCGCGGGTTTTCACCATACTTCCCGTGCGCCCGCTTTTGGAAACAAGGGAAAATGCCGCATTTTCAAGCCTTGACACAACCGTTTGATACGAGGTGTTTTCATCACCGGTGAGCACCATATTCGAAAGTCGGGAGGAAAGTTCACCCTCCGCCTTTTCATTGGCGACGGGAGCTCCTGTGTTTCCGACAAACATACTGCGTTCAAATGCATCTGCACTGAGCCCGAAAAACTGCAATCCGACATTGCCGTCGGTTGAAACTTCGCATCCGCTGTCAAGATTGTAAAGCGTGATACGGTCGGTGGAATCCGATTTTTTGAATTCGCGTTCCAGTTTGTAACGGTGACCCGAGTGTTCGAAAATTATTCTTCCTCCCATGGTGCCGCCGTCCCACGGCAGATATTTAAGGCGGGGATTTGCCGATATATGTTGTGCTTTTCTGCCGCCGTTTCCGTAAAACATCATTTTTATAAATGCCATAACGGTGCTTTTGCCGTTTTCGTTTTCGCCGTATATTACGTTGAAACCGTCGCTTATATCGAGGGTGTAATCTTTGAGTTTTCCGAACGCGCTTATATAAATGCTGTTAATCTTCACTGAATTTCACATCCTCTCTGAAAGCGCGCAGTCCGAGTGTCAGCGCACGGCGAAGCGGCGCTTTTTCTTCTTCGTCTGCCGCATTTATCCTGTCGAGCATTCTTTTCACAAAAATTCCTTTGAGGGTCTTTTCACCCGACAACGCTTCAAGGTCGGGTTTAATTTCGGTGTTGTTCGCAACCTTGACAAAATACAGTTTTTCGGCAAGTCTGCCCGTGATTTCTGCGGTGTTGATTTCACAGTTTTCGGAAATTTCGCCGGCAAGATCGATTTTGTAAAGGTTTTCGCCGAATGTTTCACCGTATTTTTCGTAAAGGGTGCGAATTACCGTTTCCGAAACGGCATCGGACGATATATCATCACCCGAAAGTATAACCTTTTCGCATATGTGCTGTCTTTTTGAAACGGGCAAAAAGTTCAGATTGCAAGCACCTTTTGAAACTTCACCGATATAAACGCCTTTTTGGTCGGTTTCGTCAAAGCCTTGCCCCTCGGGGCAACCGCAATATGCACAGTGGGTTTTGCCAACGCGTCCTATTCCGGTGCGCTTGTGCACATGACCGAGCGCAATGTAATCCATACCGCTTTCCGAAATAAAATTTTGGGTTACGGCGTTGTAATCGGAATTGAGGTCGGAAGAAAGGTCGCCGTGTATGACCATCAGATTTATAAAATCATCATTTGGTACAAGCAGTGAAAAACGCGGTTTACCCTGCATATGCACCTGAGTGAACGATCTGCCGTAAACACGTGTTTTGAGGTCGTCGAATGTTATAACGCCGTCGTCTTCACCCATTACATAAAGATTTTTCGGCAACGTCATCCGCTTGAACGGGGAATCTGCGTTCAAGGGATCGTGATTTCCGCAAGCGACAACTACCCGTATTTCGGGAACTGCCGAAACAGCAGCGAAAACGCGGTCGAAAAAGGTTTGCTCAATGTTGTTGGAATCAAATAAATCTCCCGCGATAAGAATTATTTGTGTGCCGTTTTCCTTTGCCGCGGCAATAATCCTTTCAAAGGTGAGCAGGGTTTCAAATCTGCGCGCCGTTGCCCCGTGACCGAGAAAACTTTCCGATGCGCCGATATGCACATCGGCACAGTGTAGAATTTTTACAAAATGCATATTTATAACTCCTAAGTTAGTGTCTGCTAATTGATTTTACCATTAAAACGAAATATAATCAAGAAAATCTTGCCTTTATCTTTAAAATAGTTTATAATAATATAGATTAAAACGTGAAAAGGGTGGTTTTTACGGACATAAATGTCGGAGACCGTCTTATTATGAAAAAAAAGCATCCGTGCGGATGCGATACCTTTGCCGTCCTGCGGGTGGGTATGGATTTTAAAATGCGTTGCGAGAATTGCGGGCACGAAGTAATGCTGGCACGCGCAAAAGCAGAAAAAAACATTAAGCAAATCATTTTTTCGGGTGAAAAGAAATCCGAAAAATCACGCTGAACAAAATAAGATGTCGGCGTTACGCCCGTCTTTTGAAAATCAAGACGGCAATACAGCATACGGTTTAATCTCTGTTTGCCGCTGTAGGAGATTTCATAACCTTTTTATGCCGAAATTTTCAGCGGCAGATTGGAGATAAAAATGTTTGATAAACTTTCGGCTGTGGAAAGCCGGTATGAGCAGATCGGTGTTGAACTTACCCGTCCCGAAACCGTGGCGGACAACCAACTTTTCCGCCGCCTTATGAAAGAACACAGCGAACTTACCCCGCTGGTGGAAAAATACCGTGAATACAAAGCGGCAATCTCCTCAGAAAAGGAGGCATCCGAACTTCTTGATGCGGGCGGTCTTGATAAAGATTTTAAGGAACTTGTTGAGGAAGAATTGCGTGAAGCAAAGGAAAAAATTTCCGCCTGTGCGGAAGAACTCAAAATCCTGCTTCTTCCCAAAGACCCAAACGACGACAAGAACGTTATTGTCGAAATACGCGGCGGTGCGGGCGGCGAAGAGGCGGCGCTCTTTGCGGCGGCGCTCTTCAGAATGTATTCGATGTATTCGGAATCAAGGCATTGGAACATTGATGTTACCAATGTGAGCGAAACCGAAATCGGCGGTTACAAGGAAATCAGTTTTATGATAGAGGGTGCGGGGGCATATTCCAGATTTAAATACGAAAGCGGCGTTCACCGTGTTCAGCGCGTTCCCGACACAGAAACGCAGGGACGTATACACACATCTACCGTAACGGTTGCCGTTATGCCGGAAGCAGACGAAGTCGAGCTTGAGATAAATCCCGCCGACCTTAAGATAGACACATTCCGTTCGTCGGGCGCGGGCGGTCAGCACATAAACAAGACCTCTTCCGCCATACGGGTAACACACCTGCCGACAGGCACGGTGGTTGAATGTCAGGATGAAAGAAGCCAGTTTAAAAATAAAGAAAAGGCACTTAAAGTGCTTCGTGCAAGACTTTTTGATGCCGCACAACGCGAACACGACGAGGCGATTGCTTCCGACCGCCGCTCGCAGGTGGGCACGGGCGACCGCAGTGAAAGAATACGCACATACAACTTCCCGCAAGGACGTGTTACCGACCATCGCATAGGGTTGACACTTTATAAATTGGATTCGGTGATGAACGGTGATCTTGACGAAATAATAGATTCACTTATAACGCATTATCGCACGGAAGCGCTTAAAGAGCAACAGGAACAGGAAATATGATTACGGAAAAACTTGACTGTATAGGTTCATATGATGCCGCCGTATGCCGTGCGGCGGAAATTTTGAAATGCGGCGGAATAGTTGCGGTTCCGACCGAAACGGTTTACGGGCTTGCGGCATCCGCACTTGACGGCAATGCAATAAAAAAGGTTTTTGTCGCAAAGGGCAGACCGCAGGATAACCCGCTTATAGTGCATATTTCGGATATGGAAATGCTTAAAACGGTTGCACGCGACATCCCCGATTTGGCATATACCTTGGCAGAACACTTTTGGCCGGGTCCTTTTACAATGGTGCTCAGCCGAGCAGACCTTGTCGATAAAAGCGTTTCCGCCGGTCTTGATACCGTGGCGGTGAGAATGCCGAGCGAACCCGTTATACGCGACATAATTAAAACGAGCGGGCTTCCGTTGGCGGCACCGTCGGCAAATATTTCGGGTGCACCGAGTCCAACTGCCGCCGTGCACGTGATATCCGACCTTGACGGAAAAATAGATGCCGTTGTTTGCGGAAATGACTGTGCGGTCGGGGTTGAATCGACGGTGGTTGCGGTGAAAAAAAACCGTGTCCGTCTTTTAAGACCGGGAGCTGTCACGGCAGAGCAACTTTCTGCAGTGGCAAGTGATGTCACTGTTGACAGTGCGGTGTTGACAGAAACCGAAAAGGACAAACCGGTATCGTCACCGGGGATGAAATACAAACACTATGCTCCGAAAACCGAAACATTTCTTGTTGAGGGTAACTGCGAAAAATTTGCCGAATTCGTAAACGCGCGTGAAAACTGCGTTGCACTTTGCTTTGACGGCGAAGCGGACAAAATTTGCCGACCGAAAATATGTTACGGTAACGGTGAGGACGAATCCACCCTTGCAAGGGGTGTCTTTGCGGCACTCAGACACTGTGATGATATTCAAGCCGATGCGGTTTATGTTCATGCGCCATCCAAAACGGGAGTCGGACTTGCCGTTTATAACCGACTTATTCGCGCAGCGGGTTATAAGGTGATAAAATTATGAACACGGTTATAGGACTGACCGGACCCACGGGCGCCGGAAAAAGCAGTGCCGCCAAAGCTGCCGCTTCGCTCGGAATAAAGGTTATTGACTGTGATATTGTGGCGCGCCGTGCGGTTGAAGCAGGCAGTGACGGACTTTTTGCCGTGGTTTCGGCTTTCGGTGAAGGAATACTCCTTTCCGACGGCACCCTTAACCGCAAAGAACTTGCAAGACGGGCGTTTATGAACCGAGAAAAAACCGAACTTTTAAACCGAACGCTTTTGCCGTATATTGTTAAAATGGTGAAAGAGGAAGCGGGTGAAGGCGATGTTTTGCTGGATGCGCCGACCCTTTTTGAAAGCGGAATGGACTCGGTTTGCAGTGATACCGTGGCGGTGCTTGCCGACAACGAAATACGCAGAGCAAGAATAATTGAGCGCGACGGCTTAACAATAGAAGATGCGGATGTTCGTATGAATGCGGGCAAACCCGACGCATATTATATTGAGCGCGCGGGACATATACTTTACAATAACGGTGACGGTGCCGACTTTTTGAATACGGCAACCGCGCTTATGAAGAAATTATTCGGAGGTAATAAAAATGAGTGAAAAAACAAGTGTTTTCGAAACTTTGAAAGAGCAACTGTTTTTAAAAAGCGAAAACGGGCGTGCCGTTTCGGACGATTCCGTACTCGCTGCGGCAGATGATTACTGCGAGGGGTATAAAGAATTTCTCAATGCTGCCAAGACCGAACGCGAAGCGGCAAAGACGGCAATTTCCATGGCAAAGGAAAACGGATTTACGGAATTCGACCGCAACAAAACCTATAAAGCGGGAGATAAGGTTTATATAAACAACCGCGGCAAGACGGTGGCATTTGCGGTTATCGGAAAGGCGCCTGTGGAAGACGGCGTTAATATTACAGCGGCCCATATAGATTCTCCCCGTCTTGATTTAAAACCGAATCCGCTTTATGAAGAAATTGAACTGGCACTTTTTAAAACCCATTATTACGGCGGTATACGCAAGTATCAATGGCCGACTGTCCCCCTTTCCCTTCATGGTGTTTTTGCCAAAAAGGACGGCAGTGTGGTTGAAGTATCTATCGGTGAAAAGGCAGATGAACCTAAGTTTGTTGTCAACGACCTCTTGCCCCATCTTGCCGCCGAGCAGAGCAAACGCACCCTTGCCGAGGGAATAAAAGGCGAGGAGCTTAATGTTCTTATCGGCAGTCATCCGTTTAAAGACGATAAGGGCAGTGAGCTTGTAAAATTGAATATTCTTAAACTTTTCAATGAAAAATACGGCATAACCGAAGCGGATTTTCTTTCTGCCGAACTTGAACTGGTTCCGGCATTTTCGGCTTGTGATATCGGTCTTGACCGTTCTATGATAGGTTCTTACGGGCAGGATGACCGTGTTTGTGCATATCCTGCTCTCACTGCAATTTGCGACGTAAAACTTCCCGAAAAAACAGCGGTCGCCATACTTGCCGACAAGGAGGAAATCGGTTCCGACGGAAACACGGGTCTTAATTCGGATTTCCTGCTTCACGTTATCGGGGATTTTGCAAAAATGCAGGGCGGCGATGTGACGGTTGCATTGCGCAATTCGCAGTGTCTTTCCGCTGATGTTAATGCCGGACTTGACCCAACTTTTCAGGATGTTATGGAACGTCGCAATGCCAGCCGTTTAAACTACGGCGTGGTTGTGACGAAGTATACGGGAGCACGCGGTAAATCTTCCACATCGGATGCTTCGGCGGAATATGTTGCCAAGATTCGCTCAATGCTTGACAATGCCGGAATTGTATGGCAGACCGGCGAGCTCGGTCGGGTAGATCTCGGCGGAGGCGGGACAGTTGCAATGTATATTGCAAATTTGGGCGTTGATGTTGTTGACCTCGGCGTTCCGGTGCTTTCAATGCACGCTCCGTTTGAAACCACAGCCAAATTCGATGTGTATATGTGCTATAAAGCAATGTACGAATTTATGAGGTAAAATTTTTAATTTTATGAATTCATTTGTATTCTTTTCAAATACTAAAATTCGGAGGGAATACAAATGAGTAATGAAAACAGCAAAAAAGATAACGGTTCACGTGACGGTGCCGCAGAACAGATAAAGGAAATGGGCTCGGTGTCGCCGTTTGACGGCAGGCACAAGATACACTGCCTTACAATTATCGGTGAGATAGAGGGACATTCGGTATTACCCGAACAAAGCAAAACCACTAAATATGAGCATGTTATTCCGCAACTTGTGGAAATCGAAGAAAGCCGTGAGATTGAGGGATTGCTCATAATCCTTAATACGGTCGGCGGCGATGTCGAGGCGGGACTTGCCATTGCGGAACTGATATCGGGAATGACCAAGCCCACCGTTACATTTGTGCTGGGCGGTGGTCATTCGATAGGGGTGCCGCTGGCTGTTGCCGCAAAACATTCCTTTATTGCACCGTCGGCTACAATGACGGTTCATCCTGTCAGAATGAACGGGCTTATGATAGGTGTTCCGCAAATGATGAATCACTTTGCCCGTATGCAGGAACGCATAACCGATTTTGTTGTGAGAAATTCATCGGTTACTGCCGAAAAGTTCACATCGCTTATGATGAACACCGGCGAAATGGTTACCGATGTGGGTTCTGTGCTGAGCGGTGAAAAAGCGGTTAGTACAGGACTTATCGACAGTTTGGGTTCGCTCAGCGATGTTATAAAATGTTTATATGAAATGATTGAACGCGAGAATTAGTTCTCGCACTACATATTACTGTGGGGGTTTAAAAAATATGGCTGCAAAAAAGAAAAAAACAACTGCCGCCAAAACAAAAAACACTAAGGTAGTGACAAATTCCAACCATCAACTTAATGCGGTGATTTGGTTTACCGTTGCGGTGTTTTTAATATGCGTTGTCTTTATAAAAGGTGAAAATTTATGGACGCATATACATAACTTTATGTTCGGTGTGTTTGGTGTTATGGCATATTTTTATCCCTTTTTGTTGGGATTTGTCGCGGTGCTTGTCGCAATGGACAAGGCAAGCGGCACAATGGGCGCCAAGGTTGCCGAAACGGGAATATTGGCTGTGCTTATCGGCTCGTGTGTTGATGCTTTTGCCGTTTACGAAAAGGGCGTAAAGTTCAGCGAACACGTTGGTCTGGCATATAGCGGCGGTGTTAAAGGCGGCGGCTTTTTGGGTGCACTTATTTCACATCCGCTTTGCAGTGCTTTCGGTAAAACACCCGCGATTATTACGATATTTTTGCTTATATTCGTTTTCCTTATGATAATAACCGGCACTACGCTTATAACCCTTTTCCGCACCGTTTCCCGCCCTGTAAAGAGCATATCCGAACAGGCGGAAAATGCTTACAAAGCGCGTGCAGAGCGTGAAGAAAGCGAAGAAGAAACAAAGACCGGTAAATTAAAGGTTGTTAAGGGATTTAATGTCGATATTCCCGTTGACGATATTCCCGAAAAGCGCAAGCACGATGAAACACTTGACGAAAAACAGCGCAAGGTGTTGAATACATATTATGATTCGGAGGACACAAATGCTGCTGATGAACCGCAGGGCATAAAGGAAAAGCGCAAACTCAAGAATGCGCTTAAATCAGCGGGTGAGGAAGCGACAAACGAAAAGGTCGAAGAACCTGCAAAAGAAAACCCACCAGAACCCGAAACACCGATGCCCACACCCGAAGAAATCGCAGAGGAAACACGTGAAATGTCCGAAACCATTTCGGGTAATATGAAAATCACCGAGGACGAGGGCTATAATTTCCCGCCTGTGACACTTCTTAACGAACCAAAGGGTGAAAATGCCGCTATTGCCGCTGCTGAACTTGACAGCACTGCCGAACGTCTTGTTGAAACTTTGCGCAGTTTCGGCGTTGAAACGCGAATTGTCGATATCAGTCGGGGACCTACGGTTACAAGATATGAACTTCAACCCTGTGCAGGTGTTAAGATAAGTAAAATCACAAATCTTGCCGATGACATTGCTTTAAACCTTGCAACGGCGGGTGTTCGTATAGAAGCGCCCATTCCGAACAAGGCGGCGGTCGGAATCGAAGTTCCGAACAAAGCAGGCGCTGTTGTCGGTGTGCGGGAAATAATCGAATCACCCGCATTTACATCTTCAAAAAGCAAACTCACGGTTGCAATGGGGCGCGATATTGCGGGCAATGCTGTTGTTACGGATATTGCAAAGATGCCACACGGTCTTATTGCCGGTGCTACGGGTTCGGGTAAATCGGTCTGCATAAATTCCATTGTTGTAAGCATTCTTTACAAGGCAACTCCCGATGAAGTAAAACTTCTTATGATAGACCCGAAGGTTGTTGAACTGGGTGTATATAACGGTATTCCGCATTTGTTGGTGCCGGTTGTGACCGAGCCCCGCAAGGCGGCCGGTGCACTTGGCTGGGCAGTAAGTGAAATGGAAAAACGCTATCAGATGTTTGCCGACAGGGGCGCCAGAAACATCGAGGGTTACAATCACATAGTCGAGGGGCTTGTTGATGAGCCCGAAGTGAAAAAAATGCCGCATATTGTCATTATTATCGATGAGTTGGCGGATCTTATGATGACCGCTCCGCACGAGGTGGAAGATTCGATAAACCGCATTGCCGCCAAGGCGCGTGCGGCGGGTATGCATCTGCTTATTGCAACACAGCGTCCGTCGGTCGATGTTGTTACCGGTGTTATTAAATCCAATGTCCCGTCGCGTATTGCCTTTGCGGTGTCCTCTCAGGTGGACAGTCGTACAATTCTTGATGCGGCGGGTGCCGAAAAACTGCTCGGTCGCGGTGATATGCTGTTCAGTCCCGTCGGTTCGACAAAGCCAAAAAGATTGCAGGGTTGCTTTGTCAGTGACGAAGAGGTTGAAGCGGTTGTTGAATTTGTCAAGAACGGCGGTTCTGCTGATTATGACGATTTTGTTATGAACGAAATTGAAACCCGTGCCGTACAGGAAAGTAATAAAAAGATTCCCGCCGCGGCAAGTGATGACGATAACAGCGACGACGATCCGATGCTTGATGAAGCGATAAAGGTTGTTGTTGAAAACGGTCTTGCTTCCACATCGCTTTTACAGCGAAAATTAAAGCTCGGATATGCCCGTGCCGCAAGAATTGTCGATGCAATGGAAGAACGCGGTGTTGTCGGTCCGTATGAAGGCTCAAAGCCGCGTAAAGTGCTTATAACCAAAGAACAACTTATGGAACGTGAAGCGGGTGAGGAATAGTTGAACGGTCGCCATATAAAAGATGCTGTTGTGGTTACGGCTGTAAGTGCGGTTGTGCTGTTGACAGCGATGTTTTTCTGTGCCGATACCGACTTTATAAACAGGGTTCGGGGTTATCTCGGGATTGTCCACGAGCAGGATACCGAGGTTGACTTTGTGCGGTTTATCGATGTGGGTCAGGGTGATTGCGCGCTTATTCAAAGCAACGGCAGAACACTGCTTATTGATACGGGAGATTCGGATGCCGGCATAGACCTTTGTTCAAACCTTAATTTATGGGGCATAACAAAAATCGACGTGGCGGCGATATCACATTTCCATACAGACCATGTGGGAAATCTTGAAACGGTTGCCGAAAGGTTTTCGCTTTCAAATCTTATACTCCCTCCCACGGGTGCTCCGCAAGAAGGAACCGACACTGTAAAATCCGCATCGCTGGCAGTGCGCAAATCGGGTGGAAAAATTCATACCGCTGTACAGGGTATGAATTTTAAAATCGGTAAATTTGATGTAACCGTGCTTTACTATCCCGAAAATATCGTGACAGATGAAGAAAATGACCGTTCCCTGTTTTTTATGGCAAGAATGGGCGACAAAAAGTTTTTATTTACGGGTGATGCTGAAAAATCCTGCGAACAGCTTTTGTTGAGTGACGGTCTTAATATCGACTGTGATGTTTTAAAGGTGGCTCACCACGGCAGCGGCACTTCCACAAGCGATAATTTTCTTGATGCCTGCACACCCGAATATGCCGTTGTTTCGTGCGGAAGATATAATAATTACGGTCATCCCGACAGTGAGGTGCTGTCTCGCCTTGAAAAACGAAAAATAAATCTTTGCCGCACCGATATTTCCGGTGATATAACCTTTTATGTCGAAAACGGCGGTATAAGAGTGGAAACCGAATATTAAAACCAAACTGTTCGGTATAAGGAAAGAGAAATCCGGCGTAAAATTTGCGCCTGAAATATAAAGACACATAGTATGCGAAACAAAACCGTATTCTGTGTTCTGGAAAGATATGGTGATTTTTATGGGTATTACTAAAAGACATTTCGGAAATTTGGCTGACGGCACTGCCGTCACCTGCTGGACACTTACTTCCGAAAACGGATTTACCGCCGAGGTGCTGGACTACGGTGCCACAATACGCTCAATCGTTGTTCCTGATAAAAACGGGAATCCCGTTGATGTTGTTCTCGGTTATGACGATATTGAGGGTTATGTGAATAACGAAAGTTATTACGGCGCCACGATTGGACGTTTCGGCAACCGCATAAAGGCGGGAAAATTCACCTTGAACGGTGTCGATTACAATCTTGCGGTAAATGACGGTCCAAATCATCTTCACGGCGGAAATGTCGGCTTTGATAAGCGTGTATGGGGCAGTGCCGAATTTGACGGCGGTGTTAAGTTCAGCCTCCTTTCTCCCGACGGTGAGGAGGGTTATCCCGGCAATCTTACGGTGGAAGTTACTATGAAATGGGTTGGAAACGGACTTCAAATACATTATGAAGCCACAAGCGATAAGGACACGGTTTTAAACCTTACTAACCACAGCTATTTCAATCTTGACGGCAAGGGCGATGTTCAAAACCAGCTCCTTATGATAAATTCCGATGCAATTACTTTAAATGATGAAAATGCCTTACCTAACGGTGAAATTTGGAAGGTTGACGGCACCGCTGTTGATTTTCGTGAAGAACATACCATAGGTGAGCGTGCCGACAGTGATGACCGCAGCGTTAAATACAGCCATGGTTATGATAACAACTTTATACTTAAAGGCAACCCCGCAAGTATCGCACGTTCTCTACAAAGCGGTATAGTAATGACCACCACAACGGACGAACCCGGTGTTCAGCTTTACACCTGTAACGGTATGCCCGAAAGGAAGGGCAAAAACGGTGCAATTTACGGTCACAGAGCGGCATTCTGCCTTGAAACTCAGCACTATCCCGACAGTATCAATCACCCCGAATGGCCCACCTGCGTGCTTAAAGCGGGAGAGAAATACACTTCTACCACTACATATGAATTTTCGGTTGAAAAACAGTAATTTTCTGTTTCGGAGTTAAGAAAAAGCCAAAAGCAAATCGGATGCTACAATCTTAACACAAAAAACAGAGCCGCCGTCGTTCGGCGGCTCTGTTTTTATGCTATTTCGTTGATACGGCACATTCGTCATCGGGTTCGCTTCTGAAAAGCAGTGATATACACCAGATACCCGCAAGGGCTATAACGGTGTAGATGATTCTGCTGATAATTGCATCGGAACCGCCGAAGATCCACGCCACAAGGTCAAATCTGAAAAGACCCACAAGACCCCAGTTAAGACAACCGATAATACTCAGTATAAGACATATTTTGTCAAACATAATGTCACCTCTTTAGATGTTTTATAACCGCTTTCAAAACAAAGCGACGGGAAAACAGCCGTTATAACACAATCCCCGACAGACCGTATGTGTCCGTCGGGGATTGCGCAGAAATATTAGAATGCGTCAGGTCTTACTTCATACTGTTTTCATAAGACTCGATCATCTTCTTGACCATCTGTCCGCCGATAGAACCTGCCTGCTTGGAGGTAAGGTCACCGTTATAACCCTGCTTGAGATTTACACCGACCTCCCTCGGTGTATCCGTATGTTATTAAAACCGACGGCGGTTATATGCGGGAATTTAACCGCAGATATAATGATTTCGGCAGGCGGCAAGCCCGAAAAAGCGGTTTGCAAGTTGAAAATTCAATGCAAAACAAAAGAGCCCGTCGCACTCGGTTCGGTGCGGCGGCTCTTTTGTGAGAGAAAGAAATTAAATCAGATTTTTTTAAGCAAAAAGGTCATAGTGCTGAAATCTTTTATGAAATCGGTGTATTTCCCCGCAATCGGGATACCGGCATTCATCAGGGTGTTGCCGTGAAGTCTTAAACCGAGCGGCTCGACGTTGTATACCGAATCCGGGTCAAGACCTGTGAATTTAAGATACTGTCCCGAAGAATGGGGTGTTGCTTTTTGAACGGCAAACATTGCGAAAGAGGTCGATTTATCAGCCGAAACCAACTGCCAACAGCAATTATCGGTTTCAAACGGGCTTATCAGGCGGTAAAAATCACCGTCGAAAAGCAACGGTTCGATTTCTTTGTGAAGCGCCGTCTGCTCTTTTATTTGCTCTTTTTCTTCTTTTGAAAGGAGATTTACATCAAGCTCATAACCGAAATTGCAGATTTGCGCAACATCACCGCGTGTTTTAAAGGGAACGGTTCTGCCGGTTTGATGATTTGGGCAAGCCGAAACGTGTGCGGTCATAACCGAGCAGGGGAAAACAAGACTGCTGCCGTATTGAATTTTAAGTCGTTCTATGGCATCGGTGTCATCGCTTGTCCAGAACTGCGGCATATAATAAAGGATTCCGAAATCCATTCTTCCGCCGCCGCCGGCACAGCCCTCAAAAAAGACATCGGGATGATTTTCCGTAAGGCGGCGCATAAGGTCGTAAACACCCAAAATATAGCGGTGCGAATGTTCGCCCTGACGGTTTTCCGGAAGAAAATGCGAACCGTTATCGGTTATGTTGCGGTTCATATCCCATTTGACATAAGAAATGTCATATTCGTTTAGGAATTTTGAAATTTGCTTGAAAATGCTGTCAACAACTTCGGGTCGTGACATATCCAAAACCAGTTGATTGCGGGCTTCGGTGGGCTGTTTTCCCTCCAAATGAATACACCAGTCGGGATGATTGCGGTAAAGCTCGCTGTCGTAGGAAATCATTTCGGGTTCAAACCAAATTCCGAATTTCATACCGTTTTTGCGGCAGGTTTCTATTACGGATTTAAGCCCGCAGGGGAATTTGTTATCATCGACAAACCAGTCGCCCAGTGAAGAATCGTCGCTGTTGCGGTGACCGAACCAACCGTCATCAAGAACAAAGGTGTCAATGCCGAGACCCTTGCAGTTTGAAATAAACGAATTGATTTTTTCTTCGTTCATATCATAATACATTGCTTCCCACGAATTTATGACAATGGGACGTTTAAGGTGTGTATCTGCCGATTTTCCGAGATGTTTTTTGCACATATTGTGGAAACAGCGGGACATACCGTTAAGACCGTTTTCGCTGTAGACCATAACGGCTTCGGGGGTGGTGAAGTATTCCCGACTTTCAAGGCGGTATGTAAAGTTAAAAGGATTTATGCCGATTTGAAATCTTGCGGAGCCGAATTGGTCGGTTTCGGCAGTGGCTTTGAAGTTTCCGCTGTAGACAAGTGAAAAACCGTATACTTTGCCGTGTTGCTCAGTAGTGTTTTTGTCGGCAAGCGCCGCAAACGGGCAGTGCTGATGACCGCTTGCACCGCGACGGCTTTCAACCGAAAAACTTCCCTCGATAAGTTGTTGGCGGTTGATGTGCCGCTCTCGCGCCCAGGCACCGTGCAGGGTTATCATATCAAAATTTTCTTTTTCAAAATCTACAGACAAACTGCAAATGCTTTCCAAATCGATGGGGGAGGAGGTTTTGTTTGTGATAACCGAATGTCGGGTTATGGCATCTTCGTCTTCAAAAACAGAATAGAAAAGGGAAAGTTCAAAATCCGAAACGCTGTCAATCATAACAATTTCAAGTGTTTCGACACCATCGGTGTTGCAATCAAAATTCGGCAGACCTTTCGGTGTGATTTTTCCCTTGTGTATTTTGTGGTCGGAATAAACCAAATTGTTGACTTTTCTGCCGTCGGCGGTTTTTGTGACAAGTGCGGGATTTCTGAAATCGCCGTCACCGAAAACGGGGTATTCAAAAGGAATACCGTCTTTTGAATAGTGACTTTCACCTTGCTTTAACAGCGGAGCATAGTTCTGAAAACCGTAGAAGTTGTAAAAATCAAGATTATCTTCCGATATGCGTGAGCCGTAATACAGATGGGTCAGCAATCCGCTTTCAAGCACCTTCATAACATAAGATGAATTTTTTGTAGCAAGAAAAAATGTTTTGTTTTCGTGATTATAGTGTATCATACAGTACCTCGGTTTAAATTTTATTTTCGGTCAACTTTGAGTTCAAAGGGTAGATTTTCCACTTGTTCTATTCTGAATTTGTTGTTATTATTGGATTTGCGGGAGATGTCGTCAACATTGGATTTGCGGTATTCGTTGGGTGACATTCCGGTGATTTTTTTAAAGCAGTTTGAAAAGGAAGGTTGATCGGAATAATTCAAAATTTCCGAAATTTCTTTAACGCTGTGATTGGAGTTGAGCAAAAGTGAAGCGGCAATATCAATTCGCTTTTTTTGAAAATACTGATACGGGGTTACGTTAAAAGCTTTTTTGAAAATGCCTATAACCTGTGTTTGCGAAATATGCAACTCTTTTGCAATTGATTTCACGCTGAGGTTCTTTTCGTAAATATTGGAATCCAAAAAAGATTTGATTTTACTCAACTTCGGGTCAAACAGATTGTCTTTTTTTACGGTGTATAATACCTGCAATATCTTGTGAAACTGTATTGCCGCCTGTTCCATTATTTCCGAATTGGAGTTTTGCTGTTGCGTGATTTGATAAAGATTGTAAAAAATCGTGCGGTTGTCAACATGGTTAAAAACAACGGTGCTTTCAAGGCCGTAGGCAAAAATCAGATTGGAAACGAGTGTGCCGTCAATATTAAACCATATTTTAACCCAAGACTCGTCGGGGTGATAACTGTGGTTACTGCCCTTTGGCAGTATAAGCG